>CANFZL010000188.1 GCA_947451205.1 Comamonadaceae bacterium | reverse complement strand
TCGCGGCCACGCAAAACTCGCCCGTAGCCCGGGGCTAGGTTTTCGATGTCGTATTGATCGAAAACCAGCGCGAGCTTGCGACGCAGCGTCTCGGTGTCGCCCCCTTCAAGCCACCAGTACCGGGTGTTGAGCAGAAAGCTGCGCACATGAGCTGAGGTCGTCGAGCAACTGGAGTCGTCCAAGAACCAGGGTCCATCCGCATCCTGACTCCACTCCCACGAGAAGCTGTCGGAGGTGAAAAGAGTCCGCGTCTTTTCATCGTAGATCCAACGGGTGCCAATGAGGCGAATCGGCGCCTGAAAGGCCTCCAACGCGCGACCCAGTGCTTCATCGCCCACATGCAGACGCTGGCTGCGCTTGACCATGGTGGTCTTCAGCGCGCTGACTTGAGCCCCAGGCTTGTCGGAGCGGCCACCGAAGTCCACCCAAACCGCAGCGTCCGCATTACTCGAATAGCACTGCTCCACGTCGAACGCATCAGCGAGCGCCTCGACATTGGCAACCGACATGAACTCATTGATGCGCAGCGGATAAACAGACAGCCGGGTCCCGGGGTCGATCAGGCTGTTGATCTGGGAGATAAGCGAGCCCGCATGCGCCGTGAGGCCCGAGTCAAGCAGGAGCGCACGGTTACCTTCCTTCAGCAGATAGCAATTGCAGACCGAATAACCATCCGCATCAGACGGATAGGCGCTGGCCCTGCCCCCAAGCTGGAACACGTTTTGTAGCGCGTACAGCCGCCCTTCAACAAGCGTGTGCACTGCGCTACCGAGCGTCGTGCCGAGCATGGGGATGCCCTCTGCGTCCCCTCCTGATCTTGCTTTCATCGTGTTCCTTTCCAGGCAGCATGCTGTTCAGATGTAAGCTATCTTATTGACTAGCATGGTTTTATGAAATGGGGTCTGATGAATGTCAAAAATCGATGAGATGAATATCAACCTGAACTTCGACCTTCAACTTCTCCGATGTTTTGAGGCCTTGATGACAGAGCGCAGCGTGTCACGCGCAGCTGTGAAACTGGACCTGAGTCAGCCGGCCATGAGTCACGCCCTCGGGCGGCTGCGAACGCTGTTCGATGACCCGCTACTGGCGAGGGGACGCGGAGGAATGACGCCAACCGGACGAGCACTGGGTTTGGAGCCGCAGGTGCGCGAGGCTTTGTCGGCGGCTTACCGGCTGGTGGAAAAGCGCACGCTGTTCAGTCCAAGCGAATCGCGGCAAGAGTTCACCGTCATGACGGCCGAGTACATTGAATATCTGTTGTTGCCGCGCCTCATCGCCAGGTTGAAAGCAGAGGCGCCGTCTGTGCGGGTGACATTTCGCAGTGCGCAGCCCGACAGGGCGTTGGAGTGGCTGGAACGGGGCGAGCTGGATTTTCGCCTAGGCTGGTGGCCAGAGTCGGCTCCGGCACTGCGCGCAAAACGGCTGTTGCGGGACCCTCTAGTCTGTGTCGCCCGCCAAGGCCATCCCTTGATCGCGGGTGCGATCACAGAAGAACAGTTCATGGGCATCCCCCACGTGATTCAGAGCGAAAGGATGAAGAGTGCTCGACGGGCGATTGAGCAAGCCGTGCTGTTGCGGCACCGCCATCTGCAGGTTCAGTTCAAGGTGCAGGATGCCTTAGCGTTGTGCAACGTCGTCGCGCATTCTGACCTGATCGGCACACTGCCCGAGCGCTTCGCACGCGCGTTAGCAACCAAGTTTCCTCTGCAGGTGATGCCGATTCCGATGGCGATCGCCGAAATTCGACAAGCCATGTATTGGCACGAACGAACCCACAACGAGCCCAGCCATCAGTGGTTCCGCCTGTTGATATCGGATCTCGCGAAGGAACTTTAAGCCTGTTTAAAGAAGTCCTCACGGTTTCTTTCAAGGACTGCTGGCGTTGGACGTTCACCGCTGGCCTTACCTGTGATCGGTGGCTTAGGCAAACTCGCTTCACCACGCTCAACAACGAAATGATGATCAAGCGAATACCATGCGCCCGTCACGTCTTGTGCCGGCGCAGGTTCATCGCTGTGCAGCACATACTGGCCGACAAGCGCTTGGGTCACGCCAAACTGCACATCCGTCTCAAGGTTCGGATCGTCACTCGAATAAACCTGAGCAAACTGGGTCTTGTATCCGTGTTTGAAAATCATGAAATGAATATGCGCCGGTCGCATGTTGTGCCGCCCTTGCGCACGGAGTAGCGCGCCCACCGGGCCCGTCAGAGGTATCGGGTAGCCGACCGGTTTGATGCTGCGAAAGGCGATGTGACCGCTGGCGTCAGTGGTCAGTTTGCCTCGGAGGTTCATGTCACCTTGGCCGGGGTCCTGGTTTTCGTAGAAACCTTCCGAAGAAGCTTGCCAGACGTCAACTTCGGCACCAGCCACCGGTTTACCTTGCGTATCACGCACCCAGGCATTGACAAAAACGGCGTCCCCCGATGTCGGCGAGCGCACGATTGACCCCCACTTTTCGGTGCGGGGTGAACCCATCCGCCAAAAGGGCCCCATCAAATTAGCCGTCGTTTCATTTTGCCCATGATCCCCGTTGTTCAGCAAGCAAACCAAGGCCGAAAGACCCAATGAACCTGCGATCAAGACCACCTCGTTGTGCGACGCTGTCGTCAGTTGGCCGAGCTTCGCAATCACGCCGCACGCTTGGTGAAACTCTGCCTCGCTGAGCCGTGCGTCGCGAACAAAACCATGCAGGTGTATAACCGCCGCCGTCATGATCTCTTTAAAGCGCGGGTCCGTCGCACGCTGGAGTTCCGCCAAGACGGCCTCCGTGACATCTTGTTGTTTGCTGATGATCATTTCTGTCCTTGATCAAGCCCGCAGGAGGGGCCTTAAAGCCTGAACCCGGGGCAGCGCTTCTAATTCAAAGACAGACCGAATGAGCTGCTTGGTTTTGGCTTTTCCCAGCACCGGATTCATCAAATCGGTGGCTTTGTCGATCACCTCTTGGCGCGTCATCGGGTTACGGGGCGTGCCACGCACAGCCTCCACTTTTTGCGACAAACGCGTGCCATCTTTGAGCACCACCTCGACGATAGCGACCCGCACAGGCAGTAGCGCAGTCAGCGCCTCGTCTTTCACCAAAACCACCTTGCTGCGCTGAGCCAAAGTGGCTGCCTCACGCATACGGGCTTTGTCATGCGCCGCCTTGAAGGATGCAGTGCGATCCATCAGCATCACGGCCATCATGTGCTGCAGGCAAATATCCGGCATGTCGCGGTTGTCCACTACCTTGGCCACGGACGGTTCCAGTCGAACAATGACTTCTGTCACGTCATCGGCGGTGAAAGATTGCTTGGCCTGAATCAACTCAAGCGCATCAAGCGGACCTTGAATCGGGGAGCCCACCGTCCACTTCTTGATGTCTGTGAGCGTCACCTCATAACGTTTTCCTAACCCATCGATCAACATCTCAGTTTTGGCATTGGGCGCATACGCCTCAAAGAAATTGTCCGCCCCCGAGAACACATCTTGAATACCGTTCCAGCCCGTCCGCACCAGCAGCGCAGACGTCACACCACTGCGTGCAGGCATGCCGCCAAACACAAAGGCTTTTTCGATGTGGTCAACATCCCGGCCCCATGAAGCAATGCCCGACGACTGCTGTGCCGTGTAGTCCAGCATCCAGCGCATTTGTTCGGCCTGTAAACCCGCCAGACTGCCGGCGGTGGCGGCAGCGCCAAACACACCGGCAATGCTGTGCGAGCTTTTGTGACTCGAGTAGCTGAAAGCTGGCCCCCCCATAGCCATCAACACCCGTGTGCCAACGTCGTAGCCCAACACCACCGACCGGATGAATTGAGCGCCGCTGGCATTGAAGTATTCGCCGCAAGCCCAAGCCGCAGGAACGATGGCGCAGCCAGGGTGCGAACGCGAGCGCCCATGTGAGTCATCAGTTTCATCGGAGTGCGCCATGACACCATGGGCCAGTGCAGCATCTATCGGGCCAGCCGTGCGCTTGCTGCCAATCACCGAGCACTTGCCCACTGCAACGTGCTGCTGAAGGTAGCGATACGCAGCCTTACCAGGCTCCAATTTACCGCCGGAAACGATAGCCGCCAGAGTGTCCAAGATGTGCTGTTTTGCATGCTCAACCACCTCAGCCGGCAAGGGACTGACAGACGCCTGCGCCATGTGTTCGCTTAGCACGCGCATGGTCTCGCCTAAGCCCGGCGTAACCACCGGCGACTGCGCAACCGCGTTTAAAAGTGGTAATGCGCTTGCTGCTGCGCCGTACTTGAGGACAGAGCGCCGGTCTATGTGGATGGTATTTAAGGCGGTGAGGCGGGCTTGTTTTATAGTCATGCGCGGAGTATCTGCAACTGTCAAATTCTGTCAATTAGGGAACTCACGTGGGAATTTCCCGCTTATCTGTCAAATCGTGTCTGCTCGCCTGCCTGCTGGCATTCGGACCAACGACCCAGAGCAATGCGGCACAAGACTTCTCCGCCTGCCCACAGTTCTTTGCCAATGGCGTCGCCCCAGAGGTGAAGGACCGCCCCCTGCAGCGTGCGCTTTGCTATGACGCCTTTGCGATCTTGCACTCGGGCGAAAGCAAAACGCCGGTGTTCGTCGCTGAAAGGCTCAACCGAGCGGCGATGGCCGACACGGGTGAAAAACGGACCAACCGGTTTTATGCGGAAGCCAGACTGCGGTCTGCCGAGCGTGCCACGCTAGCGGACTACAAGGGCAGCGGATTCGATCGGGGTCACATGGCCCCCGCCGGCGACATGCCAACAGCACAGGCCATGGCGCAAAGTTTTTCCCTCGCCAACATGGTGCCGCAAGCACCCGAGCACAACCGCGGTGTGTGGGCGAAATCGGTTGAGTCTTCGACGCGCCAATATGCGTCACACGCCATCGGCGACGTTTACGTCATCACGGGGCCGGTGTATGTGCCCAGCATCGTCTTGAGTCCCGGCATTGGCCCTGGACATGTTCGCGTCCCCAAGTACTTGTTCAAGTTGGTCTATGACGAACAGAAGCACAAGGCATGGGCCTACTGGCATGAAAACACCAATGCAACCCAGGCCTCCGTGCCAATCAGCTACGCACAGTTGGTGAAAAGAACGGGTATTTTTTTCTTTCCAGACACCCAAGTGGACGGTCTTGTGCAGGCTCAACACCCCTGCCTTCGATCAACATTGAGCCATGCGCGCGGCATACCGACCCGAGCTTGGCAAGTCCACATCACTGATGCGCATATCCAACCCAGCGGGGCCACGCAGCACGCCTTACCCTGCCAAGCCAGTTGATGGGCAACGCCTTTTCATCAAGTCGCTGTCGGCAACTCATCCCAGCGCGTGGTGAAGCGGCCTGATCGGTTTTCAGACTTCATGCCCCAGCGCTCGGCTGTGCCGCAAACGCCCGTTCGCAAGGTGTTGCGCCCATAGGTGAGGTT
>CANFZL010000187.1 GCA_947451205.1 Comamonadaceae bacterium | reverse complement strand
GGCTTGGCCAAAAAAATGTCCAAGACAGGTAACAAATTCGGCACTGGCGAGTTGGAAGGCGTGATTGCCCCCGAAACTGCGGCTCACGCCGCCGGCACCAGCGCCTTGCTGCCGATGTTGGCTCTCGGTATTCCAGGCTCACCAACGGCCGCAGTGCTGCTGGGTGGCTTGTTGATCTGGGGTCTACAACCAGGTCCGCTGCTGTTCGTTGAACAAAAAGAATTTGTCTGGGGCTTGATCGCCAGCATGTACTTGGGCAACTTGGTTGGCTTGATCGTGGTACTCACCACCGTGCCGCTGTTTGCCTCTATTTTGCGCATTCCGTTCTCGATCATCGCACCCGTCATCATCGTGATTTGTGCGATCGGCGCGTACACCGTTCACAACGCGATGCTGGACATCTGGTTCATGCTGTTGTTCGGTGTGGTCGGCTACTTGTTCAAGAAACTCGATTACCCGCTGGCACCGCTGGTCTTGGCCCTGGTGTTGGGCGACAAGGCCGAGGATGCGTTCCGTCAGTCGATGCTGATTTCGCAGGGCGAAGTGGGGATCATGTTCTCGAACTATCTGGTCGGCGGCATCACTTCGCTGGCGTTAATTCTGCTGTTCTGGCCACTGATTTCCAAGGTGCTGGATAAGATTCGGCCACCGAAGAAAGACGAATTTGAGGCTGATCGCCCGGTCGATTGAGGCTTGAAGCTGTGCCGTTCCACCAGCGGAATGCCGGGCCATGGATTGCCACGCTTCGCTCGCAATGACGAGGAGTGCGGTTATGGCGAGCGACGAGGAATCCGTCATGGCGAGCGCAGCGTGACCATCCATCTTTGATGGTTCGCGGTGATGGATTGCTACGCTTCGCTCGCAATGAGAAAACTTCGCGCTTTTTTAAATCTTGCCGCGCTGCTTGAGACGGCTCAAAGTCTCCGCAGAGAGATTCAGGTAAGAAGCCAGCTCCTTCTTCGGGATGCGATCAAAAAGTTCGGGGTGTTTGCGCAAAAATCGCTTCACCCGGCCAGGTGCGTCCAATAAGTGCAGCGTGATGGTGTGGGCCATGATTTCGCTCATCAGCTCCATCACGGAATATTCAAACGACTTTTTGATCTCGTGATGGCGCTCCAGAAACGCCGCCCAATCCTCGAGCGGTAACTTAGCCACCCGCACTCTGGTGACACACACGGTGCTGTAAGGTGTTGGCGTTCCCAAACGCCAAGCTGCATAACTGGTTTCCATGTCACGCTCGTCAGCAAAGCGAAGAATCATTTCCTTGGCTTCTTGATTTGTCACGACACGTTTCAGGATGCCTTCGAGGATGAAATACTGCTCCATTTCGTGCACACCCTGCTCCAGCAACGCATCGCCTTTGTGCCCATCGACGATGACCAAATGGGATTCAAGTTCTGCACTTTGCTCCGGCGACATCCCCTTTAAAACCTTGTTCTGCGCCAATTGAACGCGAATGATGTTTCTATCAGGGTGGTCTGGTACAGATGACATGGCTGGGTAGGGTTGGGCGAGTCGGGGATCTGACTCCCACTAGCGGTCTAAATACGGCGAAAGTTGACCGTGATCAATGGCCAATTCGCAAGCGGCTCCTATGATAACCGGACAGTGTGATGCGGCCCGTTCAAGTGCGCGCGAGCCAAACTGCACGGCGTTGCTAATTAACCTTTATCAAAGTCAAACGAAAAGATATTTCCACATGACAAACGAAACGCAATCAACGGAACAGACAGACGGGTTCAACCTGGTCATCGACGCCTTAAAGCTCAACGACATTGACACTATTTACGCCCTGCCCGGCATTCCAATCACCGACTTGACGCGCAAGGCGCAAGCTGCCGGCATCCGCATGATTTCTTTTCGTCACGAGCAGCACGCCGGCAATGCCGCCGCCGCCGCCGGTTTCCTGACGCAAAAACCCGGCATTTGCCTGACTGTCTCAGCCCCAGGTTTCCTGAACGGCTTGACAGCCCTGACAAACGCCACCACCAATTGCTTCCCGATGATCCTGATCAGCGGCTCTAGCGAGCGCGAGATCGTCGACCTGCAGCAAGGCGACTACGAAGAAATGGACCAACTGGCGATTGCCAAGCCGCTTTGCAAAGCTGCATTTCGCGTACTCCACGCGGAAGACATCGGTGTCGGCATCGCACGCGCCATCCGTGCAGCCCTGTCAGGTCGTCCCGGCGGCGTTTACCTAGACCTGCCCGCCAAGCTGTTTTCGCAAACGATGGAGGCAGAAGCCGGCAAACGCTCGCTCATCAAGGTGATTGACCCAGCACCGCGCCAGATCCCTGCTGCCGATGCCGTCAAACGTGCGCTTGACCTGCTCAAAGGTGCCAAACGTCCGTTGATCGTTCTCGGCAAAGGAGCGGCCTACGCTCAAGCCGATGCAGACATCCGCGCTTTGATCGAAAAAACTGGTATTCCTTATCTGCCGATGTCCATGGCCAAAGGCTTGCTGCCTGATACCCATGAGCAGTCGGCATCCGCGACCCGTTCTTACGTGTTGGCTGAAGCCGACGTCGTGATGTTGGTCGGTGCGCGCCTGAACTGGCTGCTGTCACACGGCAAGGGCAAAACCTGGGGCACGCCGTCGTCTACCCAGTTTATACAAATCGACATCTCGCCAACAGAAATGGACAGCAACGTGCCCATCGCGGCACCGCTGGTCGGTGACATCGGTTCTTGCGTGTCGGTACTGCTGGACGGCATTGACACCAACTGGGCCAAGCCACCGGCCGAGTGGACTCAGGCCATCACTGAGCGAAAAGACAAAAACGTGGCCAAGATGGCCGCAACGCTGGCGCTCAACCCTGCCATCATGAACTTCCACAGCGCCCTGAACGTGGTGCGCAATGTCGTCAAGGCGAACCCTGAAGCTGTCCTCGTCAACGAAGGTGCGAACACCCTTGACTTCACCCGCAGCATTGTCGACATGTACTTGCCGCGCAAGCGTCTGGACGTTGGCACCTGGGGCATCATGGGCATCGGCATGGGCTTTGCCGTAGCTGCCGCAGTGACCACGGGCAAGCCGGTGATCGCCATCGAGGGTGACAGCGCCTTTGGATTCAGCGGCATGGAAGTCGAAACCATCTGCCGCTACAACCTGCCGATTTGCATCGTTGTCTTCAACAACAACGGCATTTACAAAGGCACCGACGTCAACCCACTGGGTACCGATGTGGCACCAACGGTGTTCGTCAAGAACGCCCGCTACGAAATGATGATGCAGGCCTTTGGTGGCGTTGGCGTTCTGGCCAACACACCGGCCGAATTGGCCAAGGCCATGGACGAAGCCATTGCCTCCGGCCGCCCTACCCTGATTAACGCGATCATCGACGAAACTGCTGGCACTGAAAGCGGTCGAATCACCAGCCTGAATCCGCAGAGCGCTGCGAAGAAGAAGTAACCAACCCATCAACCTTTTGGAGAAATCAAATGAGCAATAAACCACTCAACGGCATCAAGATCATCGACTTCACGCACGTTCAAGCCGGTCCAGCCTGCACCCAAATGCTCGCTTGGTTTGGCGCTGACGTTATCAAAGTCGAGCGCCCAGGCGCCGGCGACGTGACCCGAAGTCAACTGCGCGACATCCCTGATGTTGACGCCCTGTACTTCACCATGCTGAACAGCAACAAGCGTTCGCTGACCCTCGACACCAAAAAGCCTGAAGGCAAAGCGGTGCTGGAAAAGTTGATCAAAGAATGTGACGTCTTGGTCGAAAACTTCGGCCCAGGTGCGCTGGACCGCATGGGCTTCACTTGGGAACGCATCCAAGAACTGAACCCAAAAATGATCTTGGCTTCGGTCAAGGGCTTCAGCGACGGCCACCACTACGAAGACTTGAAAGTCTACGAAAACGTGGCGCAGTGCGCTGGCGGCGCAGCCTCCACCACTGGCTGGTGGAAAGGTGAGCAGTCAGGCCCGATGATTTCTTCTGCCGCTCTGGGCGATAGCAACACCGGCATGCACTTGGCCATCGGTATCTTGACGGCCTACATCGGTCGCCAGCAAACCGGCAAGGGCCAAAAAGTCGCTGTCGCCATGCAAGACGCCGTGCTGAACCTGTGCCGCGTCAAGATGCGTGACCAGTTGCGCCTCGACAAACTCGGCTACTTGGAAGAGTACCCACAGTACCCGCACGAGACTTTTTCCGACGTGGTGCCACGCGGCGGCAATGCCGGCGGTGGCGGCCAGCCAGGCTGGATCTTGAAGTGCAAAGGCTGGGAAACCGACCCTAACGCGTACATCTATTTCACGGTTCAGGGCCACGCTTGGGCCCCTATCTGCGACGCCATCGGCAAACCAGAATGGAAGACTGACCCACTGTACATGACGCCTAAAGCGCGTCAGCCGCACATCATGGACATCTTCGGCACCATCGAAACTTGGCTGCAAGACAAGACCAAGTTCGAAGCTGTGGACATCCTGCGCAAGTTCGATATCCCTTGCGCACCGGTGCAGTCCATGAAAGAGTTGCTGAACGACCCATCGCTGCGCGCCAGCGGTTCGATCGTTGACGTGCCACACAAAGAGCGTGGCAGTTATGTCACGGTCGGCAGCCCGATCAAGTTCTCTGACCTCAAGCCAGAAATCACCGGTTCCCCACTGTTGGGCGAGCACACCGATGAAGTCTTGGCCGAACTCGGCTACACAAAAGACCAAATCGCTGCGATGCACACAGCCAACGCGGTTTAAGCGCTTGTAGTGCTGCGCTCCCGTCAAGGCGAGCGCAGCTGCTCCCGTCATGGCGAGCGTAGCGCGGCCATCCATCTCGGCGGTGCACGGTGATGGACTGCCACGCGACGCTCGCAGTGACGGGATTTTTTGTTTCCGAATCCCTTGTTTGTGCAGGTCTACCGAGCAACCCTATGACATCAAACACCGATTTAAAACAACTCGTCGAGGCCCTCGGCGACGCCATCGTGATCGCTGACGCCAGTGGCGCCATCACCTTGTGGAACCCTGCGGCAGAGCGCATCTTTGGTTTCACAGAAAGCGAAGCGCTGGGCAAGTCACTTGACATCATCACGCCACAGCGCTTGCAGCATCGCCATTGGGAGGGTTACCACAAGACCATGGCCAGCGGCGTCACCCGCTACGGCAACGACGTGTTGCGCGTACCGGCAGTGCACAAAGACGGCCACAGCTTGTCGATCGCCTTCACCGTCGCCCTGCTCTACGCAGAGGACAAGAAAGTGTCATCTATTGTCGCGGTGATACGCGATGAAACCAGCCGTTTTGAAGAAGAACGAAAGCTGAAAAAACGCATCACAGAGCTTGAAATGCAGCTGGCGAAACCGGCCAACCCGCCTTCAAATTGAACAATAAGAACACCAGAAGAACACACAAGGCAGGGTGAATAATAGGGGCCGCTGCAAAGCACCCTATTTCAACTTCCCTGCAGGAACATTCATGAGCAAAGCGTTAGACGGCGTTCGCATCCTCGACT
>CANFZL010000186.1 GCA_947451205.1 Comamonadaceae bacterium | reverse complement strand
GCTGTTTGAGGGACGGGCCATCATGGTGCAGGTCCTCAAGGACCCGATCGGCACCAAGGGAGCGCGGCTGACGGCGCAGATCAGCATTGCGGGACGCTTGCTGGTGTTTTTGCCACAAGACAGCCACATTGGCGTGTCGCAAAAAATACTACCCAAGCAGCGTGAAGAGTTGCGCCAGCGCTTGCATTCCTTGGCGGGTGACGCTGGCGGCGGCTTTATTTTGCGTACCAACGGTGAAGATGCGACTGACGTCGAACTCGGCGAAGACCTTGCGTATTTACGAAAGACTTGGGCTCGCATTAAAGACGCGTCCTTGCGCCTGCCGCCGACCTCTGTGTTGCACCAAGACCTCAATTTGCTGCAGCGCGTGTTGCGTGATGTGGTCTCGGAAGACACGCAATCTATCCGTGTTGATTCTCGCGAGCAATTCTCGAAGTTGCAAACCTTCGCCACAGAATTCATGCCCGCGACATTGAAAAAAATTCAGCTTTACGCCGGTGAGCGTCCGATCTTTGATTTGTTGAGCATCGACGAAGAAATCGCGCGTGCATTGGGACGTCGGGTGGAGCTCAAGTCGGGTGGCTACCTCATCATTGACCAGACCGAAGCACTCACCACGGTCGATGTGAACACCGGCGGGTTCGTCGGTGCGCGCAACTTCGATGAAACTATTTTCAAGACCAACTTAGAAGCAGCGCAGACGATTGCTCGGCAACTCAGGCTGCGCAATTTGGGCGGTATCGTCATTGTTGACTTCATTGACATGCTGCGTGACAACCACCGTGATGCGGTGTTGGTCGAGTTCAAAAAACAACTGGCGCGTGACCGCATCAAAACCACCGTCAATGGATTTTCGGCGCTGGGCTTGCTGGAGATGACGCGAAAGCGCACACGTGAATCGCTGTCCCATCAACTGTGCGAACCCTGCAGCGCTTGCAGTGGCAAGGGCGTTGTGAAGACGGCGCGCAGCGTCACTTACGACATCTTGCGAGAAATACTGCGCGAGGCCCGTCAGTTCAATCCACGGGAGTTCCGAGTCGTGGCTGCGCCGCAAGTCATCGAGTTATTTTTGGATGAAGAAAGTCAGCATCTGGCGGACTTAAGCACCTTCATCGGCAAGCCGATTTCATTGCAATCAGAAGTCGCGATGGCGCAAGAGCATTACGACGTCGTGCTGCTCTAAATACCCGAGACTGGCGCACGATGTGCGTCAGTGAGGCTTGCTGCTGGTGTTGAAGCCTAACTGGTAAAGGTGGCTGTAAGCGCCGCCTTTGGCGAGTAACTCCGCATGGGTTCCAGATTCCAGCATTCGGCCACCCTCCAACATGATGATTCTGTCCGCATGTTGAATCGTCGACAACCGGTGCGCAATCACGAGCGAGGTTCGATCTGCAGTCAGTCGACCAATCGCTTGCTGAACCGCTTGCTCTGACTCAGTATCCAACGCCGAGGTGGCTTCATCCAGAATTAAAATCGGCGCATCTTTGTAAAGCGCTCTGGCAATCGCTAAGCGCTGCCGTTGACCGCCCGACAATTGCATGGCGTTGTGCCCGAGCAGGGTGTCGATGCCGTCAGGCAGTTCAGCCATTAACTTTTCTAGGTTGGCTGCTTGCAGGCAGTGCGCTACCCGGGCCCGATCAATCGGCTGCCCGAGGGCGACATTCGACGCAATTGACTCGTTGAGCATGACCACGTGCTGGCTGACAAACGCAAACTGTTCACGCAGTGATGTCAGGCTCCAGTTGTCGAGCGGTACGCCGTCTAGGCTGATGACGCCGGAAGAGACGTCCCGAAACCGGGGTAGCAGGTTCACCAGTGTGCTTTTGCCGGAGCCTGAGGTACCAACAATAGCGATTGTTTCGCCCGGTTTGATGTTCAGATTGAACAGCTCCAAGGCTGGATTGGCGTCGGCTTTGTAGCGCACTGTGACGTTTGAAAACAAGATGTCACCGGTGGCTCTGTTTTTGCTGAAGGTGCCGCTCGTTTCATCTTCAATTTGGTCAAGCAGATTCAAGCCTCGCTCCAACGCGGCGATACCGCGTGTGATGGGCGTGGCTGCATCCGATAAACTTTTGATGGGCGCGATCAACAGCAGCATGGCGGTAACAAAGGCCACAAAACTTCCGACTGTGGTGGCGCCGTTTGCGCTTTGCAGTAAGGCAATAGAGACCACTGCAGACAGCGCAACAGCGGCCAAAAGTTGGGTGAGGGCGCTCATGCCCGCATGCGCAACCGTCGATTTAGTGGACAGGTGCCGAAGAGACAAACTGAGCTGATGAAAGCGCTTGGATTGAATTTTTTGTGCCGCATACAAGCGTATGTCGCGATGAGCCAACACATTCTCTTCAACCACATAAGCGAGGTCGTCGGTGGCGGTTTGACTCTCCTTGGTCAGCCGATACAGACGTTTGGAGAGAGTCCTCACGACAACGATGACGACCGGAAAAACCAAGGCCACGACCAGCGTCAATCGCCAGTTCAGGTAAAGCAGGTAGCCCACCAACGCCAGCATGCTTAGCAGGTCTCGTGCAAGCCTCATGACGGCGTTGACAAGCAAGCTCGAGCCGTTTTGAACTTCGTACACAACGGTATTGGCAATGGTGCTTGATGTCTGCTCAGTGAACAAGCTGAAACGGGCGCTCAGGAGCTTGTCGAACATCGCCTCGCGCAGTTTTTGCAGGCCCAAATTGGTGACTCGGGCCAATCCAAATTGCGCTAAAAATCCAGCCAGCCCGCGCACCCCAAAAAGGAGCATCAGAAACACCGGCACATGCCATAAATTGAGCTCGCCGCCAGATTTAAAGCCTCGATCCAGCAAAGGCTTTAGCAGGGCCGGCACCATGGGCTCGGTGGCTGACGCCATCAGGGTGGCCACAATGGCCAAAATCCAGCCACTTTTTGAGCTGCTGAAGTACGGCCATAGCTTGGCAATGCTTTCAAGAAGCGTACGTTTATGCCCTAGAGCGGGGAGTGTTTGAGCGGCCGCTTGACGCGAAGAAGAATGGTTCAAGAGCTTTTTCCATGGTTGCCTGCTCGGCTGCCATTATCGGTGAACTTCACCGATTTCACGACTGACAGGAGTCTACGTGCTTTGACCCTGTTGGCGGCTGTGTGGACGATATTTGGTATTCAATTGTTTCGTTTAGACTTTGAGGTTCGGTGTAGGCCTTCGCCATGTGTACCATGCAGGCTAAAAATGCATTTGCGCACTAATTCGAATTAGATAGTCTGGGTTGTCAAATTGAATAATGTTTTTCGTTTTGTAAATCTCGAAAGACGAGGCGCACTCAAAGCGCTATCGTCAGCCACGCTCTTGGCCGCCAGTGGGATGCCCGCACTGGCTCAGTTTCGTGTTGAGGTGGCGGGCATTGGCCTGACACAATTGCCTATCGCCCTGCCAGCATTCAAAGGCGAAGGTCAGGCTCCACAAAAAATCAGCATTATCGTCAAGGCCGACCTTGAGCGTAGTGGCATGTTCCGTTCTGTCGATCCCGCTGGTTTACAGGCCGATGAAACCACCCAATTTGACGCTTCTGCTTGGCGGCAGCGCGGGGCTGACTCAGTCGCTACCGGCAGCATCAGCCAACTGGCTGATGGCCGATTTGATGTTCGTGTGCGTTTGTGGGACGTGGTTCGTGGCCAAGACCTTGGTGGTCAAAGCCACGTTGTTTCAGTGGGTGACCTGCGCTTGGCCGCGCATCGTGTGGCCGACTTCATTTATGAAAAATTGACGGGTGATAAGGGGATTTTTGCCACCCGAATTGCCTACGTGACCAAGACTGCGCAGCGGTTCAACTTGTGGGTTGCAGACTCCGATGGCGAAAATGCACAGTCTGCCTTGACCAGCCCTGAACCCATCATTTCGCCATCATGGTCACCGACCGGTACTCAATTGGCTTATGTGTCCTTTGAGTCGCGCAAGCCGGTGATTTATTCGCATGATGTTTCAACCGGCAAGCGCCGTTTGTTGGCCAACTTCAAAGGTTCCAACAGCGCACCGGCTTGGTCGCCCGACGGTCGCCAACTGGTGGCCACTCTCAGTCGCGATGGTGGCTCGCAGATTTTTGCAATTGACTTTAACGGTGGTGAGCCACGACGACTGACTCAGTCGTCCAGTATTGATACGGAACCAACTTACTCCGCAGACGGAAAGAGCCTTTATTTTGTTAGTGACCGTGGTGGTGCGCCGCAAATCTACAAGATGCCACCTTTAGGCGGTAGTCCACAACGGGTGACTTTTACGGGCTCCTACAATATTTCTCCTGCGTTGAGTCGTGACGGTCGCTGGATGGCCTATATTTCTCGTATCGGTGG
Organism: Comamonadaceae bacterium; assembly: GCA_947451205.1. Lineage (GTDB taxonomy): Bacteria > Pseudomonadota > Gammaproteobacteria > Burkholderiales > Burkholderiaceae_C > Polaromonas. The sequence continues at coordinate 1,149 of CANFZL010000186.1, read as the reverse complement.
CGCCTTCCGGCTCCACCTGATGGATTTGGCCAGTGGTTCGATCACAGCATTGACTGACACCAGTGCGGACGAGAATCCCAGCTTTTCGCCTAACAGTCGATTGGTTTTGTACGCGACGCAACAGCAAGGCCGTGAGGCCCTGATGACAACGACCCTCGACGGAAAAATCAAGGCACGGTTGTCTGGTGCCAGCGGTGATATCCGAGAACCAGACTGGGGTCCTTTTCAGCGTTGATTTTTTCTCTTTTTGCTTTTCGTTTTTTTTACGAGGTCTCCATGAAACGTATTTTTTCTGTTCTGTCCGTTCTGACACTTTCATTTGTGCTGGCCGCATGCGGTTCCAACGTCAAGCTGAGCGATGTCCCCGTAGAGGACCGTACCGTCGCAGGTTCAGGCGGTGCTGGTGATCTTTCAGGCAAAGCAATGGGCAGCGCGGTGGCTCCAGTCGAGATCATGACCACAGACACAACGGCAGCCGGCCCGGTCGGAGCTGTACGCGTCTTTTACTTCGATTACGACAGCTTCAGCATCAAGCCTGAGTTCCAGGGCGCGATTGAAATGCATGCCCGTTTCCTGACCACCAACAAAAATCGCAAGATCGCCATCGAAGGTCACACCGACGAACGTGGTGGCCGTGAGTACAACTTGGCGCTTGGTCAAAAGCGTTCTGAAGCCGTTCGTCGCTCCTTGTCGCTTTTGGGCGTCTCTGAGACTCAAGTCGAAGCCGTGAGTTTTGGTAAAGAAAAGCCAGCCATGACGGGTGAGACTGAAGAAGCCTTCGCCAAGAATCGTCGCGCTGAAATCAGCTACCGATGAGTCGACGGATTGACGCCGTGATGCCATCATTGAAACAGCGCTTTCGGGACGTCTTTCTGGTCGTAGTCTTGCTGTCAATGAGCGCAGCACAGGCCGCATTGTTCGAGGACGACGACGCACGCAAAGCAATTTTGGAGTTGCGTCAAAAGGTCGAAACACTTCAATTGAAAAGTGTTGAAGACCAGCGCAAAGCGACTGATGAGAGCGCGCAGCAAATAGCGCAGCTTCGTCGAAGCATGCTTGAATTGGCTGGTCAAATTGAAAGCTCGCGCGGTGAGTTGGCTCGTATGCGGGGGCAAGACGAGCAATTTGCACGCGAGCTGGCTGAGGTTC
>CANFZL010000185.1 GCA_947451205.1 Comamonadaceae bacterium | reverse complement strand
GCTGACCACGCAGTACGAGATGATCGCGCGGCAGTTCGACGAGATGGAAGATGAGTACTTGCGCGAGCGCAAGGCCGACCTGGAGCAGGTTGTCGAGCGCATTCTTCGGCACATGAAAGGCGTCGCTTCGCCAGTGCAACCGCAAACGCCAAGCGGCCGCAAGCTGCAACAAGACCTGCTGCTAGACGACACCATGGATGTGCCGCTCATCTTGGTGGCGCATGACATGTCGCCTGCCGACATGTTGCAGTTCAAGCAGAGTTTATTTGTCGGCTTTGCCACCGATGTCGGTGGCCGCACTTCGCACACCGCCATCGTGGCGCGCAGCATGCACATTCCGGCGGTGGTCGGTGCGCGCAGTGCCAGCCAGCTGATCAAGCAAGACGACTGGGTCATCATCGACGGTGATGCCGGTGTGCTGATCGTCGACCCGTCGCCCATCATCTTGGCCGAGTATGGTTTCAAACAGCGTCAGGGCGAGTTGGAGCGCGAACGGCTGAATCGCTTGTTGCACACACCGGCGTTGACCTTGGACGGTCAAAAAATCGAGCTGCTGGCGAACATTGAAATGCCCGAAGACACGACCGGCGCCGTCAAGGCGGGCGCTGTCGGTGTGGGTTTGTTTCGCAGCGAATTTTTGTTCATGGGTCGCATCGGCAATCTGCCCGACGAGCAAGAACAATACCTAGCGTACCGCCAAGCGATTGAAGGTATGCGCGGTCTGCCTGTGACCATTCGCACGGTGGACATCGGCGCAGACAAGCCGCTGGACCGGCACACCAAGGCACAAGAAACGCACCTCAACCCAGCGCTGGGCTTGCGGGCGATTCGCTGGAGCTTGGCCGACCCACCCATGTTCTTGACACAGCTGCGCGCTATTTTGAGAGCGGCCGCACACGGGCAAGTGAACCTGCTGGTGCCGATGCTGGCGCACTCTGCAGAAATTCGCCAGACCATGTCATTGATTGACCATGCGCGGGCCACGCTCGACAACAAGGGCGTGCCTTACGGGCCGGTCAAGCTGGGCGCCATGATTGAAATTCCGGCGGCGGCGCTGACGCTAAAACTGTTTCTCAAGTACTTCGATTTTTTATCCATCGGCACCAACGACCTGATTCAGTACACGTTGGCGATTGACCGCGCCGACGAAGCCGTGGCGCATTTGTACGACCCGTGTCACCCGGCCGTGTTGCGGCTGGTGGCCGACACCATCGCCGAATGCAATGCGCAGGGTAAAGGCGTTAGCGTGTGCGGCGAAATGGCGGGCGACGCCAGCATGACGCGGCTGCTGCTGGGGCTGGGCTTGCGGAGTTTTTCGATGCACCCGTCACAAATTCTGGCCGTCAAGCAGGAGATCTTGCGGGCCGATACCAGCAAGCTCAAGGCCTGGTCGCAGAGGGTGATTGACAGCGAAGACCCGGCTTCGCTGCTCTAGTGTTTGCTGTTCTTACTTGAGCCGTCAGTTTAGCGAACGGCGGCCAACGCGACGGCTTCTGCCGCCGAATGCGCTTGCTGGTCGGCGTGGTAGCTCGAACGCACCATGGCACCCACCGCAGCATGTGAAAAGCCCATCTCGTAAGCACGCTCTTCAAACATCTTGAAGGTGTCTGGATGCACGTAACGCCGCACTGGCAGGTGCGAGGTGGACGGTGCTAAGTACTGGCCGATGGTCAGCATGTCGATCTGGTGGTCGCGCATATCCTGCATCACTTGCAGCACTTCTTCGTCGGTTTCGCCCAAGCCCACCATGATGCCGCTCTTGGTCGGCACGTTCGGGTGCAGCGCCTTGAATTTCTTCAGCAAGTTCAGCGAGAACTGGTAGTCGCTACCGGGGCGTGCTTCTTTGTACAAGCGCGGAGCGGTTTCTAGGTTGTGGTTCATCACGTCGGGCGGCGCTAAGGTCAGGATGCTCAGCGCGCGGTCGTCACGGCCACGGAAGTCGGGCACCAGCACTTCAATCTGCGTGCGCGGCGAGAGTTCACGAATGCGCGTGATGCAGTCAACAAAATGCTGGGCGCCGCCGTCACGCAAGTCATCTCGGTCGACACTGGTGATGACCACGTAGCTGAGCTTCAGGGCGGCAATGGTTTTGGCCAGATTCTCCGGCTCATTCGTATCGAGTGGGTCAGGCCGGCCGTGGCCGACATCGCAAAACGGGCAGCGGCGCGTGCACTTGTCGCCCATGATCATGAAGGTGGCCGTGCCTTTGCCAAAGCATTCGCCGATGTTCGGGCAGCTGGCTTCTTCACAAACGGTGTTGAGTTTGTTCTCGCGCAAGATCTGCTTGATCTCGTAAAAGCGGGTGGTCGGGCTGCCGGCTCTGACGCGGATCCAATCCGGTTTTTTGAGCACTTCGGCGCGCTCGACCTTGACCGGAATGCGCGAGAGTTTGGCCGCCGCTTTTTGCTTGGCCAGCGGGTTGTAGTCTTGCTGGCTCTGGACTTCGCGGACAACCGGGTTGCCGTTTTCTAGTGTGCTCATAGGGTTTTCGTCTTGGAGATGCATCAGGGGGAAAGATACGCGACCAGCTTGTGGCCCAACACGTCGGCCGCTTCCTGCCAGCTCACCGAGACCCCGATTGTAGAAAGATCCGTGGTCTGCAGCCCAACGTAACCGCAGGGGTTGATACGGGAATAGGGTTCAAGGTCCATCGCCACATTCAGGGCGACGCCGTGGTACGTGCAATGCCGGCTGACCTTGATGCCGAGAGCGGCGATTTTGCCGAGGCCGCGAAACGGGTCGGCCGGATGGCGTGGGCCGCTTAGCACCGCGTGCGATGTCGGGTCATCAAGCCGCACATAAATGCCGGGGGAGCCCGTCACGCGGTGGCCTGTCACGCCAAAGTGCGACAGCGTTTTGATGACGGATTCTTCAATCCGGTAAACGTATTCTTTGACGTAGTAACCGGCGCGTTTCAGGTCGATCAGCGGGTACGCCACAACTTGACCCGGGCCATGAAAGGTCACTTGGCCACCACGGTTGCTTTGCACCACGGGGATGTTGCCTGGATTCAAAACGTGGTCGGCTTTGCCAGCCAAGCCTTGGGTATAGACCGCTGGATGCTCGCAAATCCATAGCGAATCGGGTGTCTGCGGGTCACGCTTCTCAGTGAATTTTTTCATCGCCTCAAAGGTGGCAAGGTAGTCCACCAAACCCAACTGGCTCGGATCAAGGTACGACAGAGGCGGAGCCGTCACAGGCAGCATGTCAGCGGGCCACGCTCACAGCACTACCTTGACCATCGGGTGTGTTGACAGCGTGCGGTACAGCTCGTCGAGTTGTTCACGACTGGTGACGGTGACGGTGACGGTGATACCGAGGTATTTACCACCTTTGCTTTCCCGTAGCTCAATCGTGCTGGCGTCAAAGCCCGGATCGAAAGCGTGTGCGATCGTGGTGATGGCGTGAGCCAAGCCGTCGACCTTGAGGCCCATGACTTTGATGGGGAAAAGTGATGGGTATTCGATCAGCGATTCTGGCTGGGTTGCCGGGGGAGTTGGCACAACTGGAGTGTTCATGCTGTCTGTGCTTTCTTTGTACGCTGGTAGCCTGCATATAACTCGGTATAGACGGGTCCGGGTTGGCCGTTGCCAATGACTAGGCCGTCAAGCTGGGTGATGGACAAAATTTCCTTGGTGGCCGACGACAGCAGCAATTCGTCTGCTGCGAAGACTTCCGCACGACTGATACGGCGCAATTCAAAGCGAAAACCGGCGTCGCGGCAGAGTACTTCGATCAAGCCATAGCGAATGCCTTCAAGCACCAGATGATCTTTGGGCGTGCCGAGGACGCAACCGTCCTTGACGACCCAGACGTTCGAGGCAGCCGCTTCACTCAGATAGCCGTCGCGAAACATCACGGTTTCCATCGCGCCGACATCGGCGCTGATTTGCCGCGAGAAAACCGCACCCAGCAAACTGGTGCTTTTGATGTGCGCTTTTTCCCAGCGGAAGTCGTCCGCACTGACGCAAGCCACGCCCGTGGCCCGTTGGGCGGCGGGTACCGGTTTCATGAGGTTGGTCATGACAAAAATGGTGGGCACCACACCGCGTGTCATGACGTGATCACGCAGCGCTACGCCACGCGTCACCTGGATATAAATCAGCTGGTCTGGCGGCGTTTCGGCGCGATCTTCCCGGGTGAAGTCGGCCACCAGCGTCTGAGCGATCTCGCGCCATTCTGCGTGGGTCAAGGGATTGCCAATACGCAGCTCGGCCAAACTGCGGTCCAGCCGTGCCATGTGCTGGGCAAAGCGAAAGGGCTCACCCGCATACACCGGCACGACTTCATACACGCCATCGCCAAAAATAAAGCCACGATCCATGACGCTGATCTTGGCATCGCGCAGGGCCGTGTAAACGCCGTTGAGATAACACAAGGTAGCGGGTAAATCAGCGCCCGGTGCGAGAGACGAGTGCAATGAAGTGGATGAGTTCATAAGGTTAATTGTCCGGCAAAGCCAGCCACTTCGCCGATTGCCGGTTGTTCTGCGTTTGGTGTGCTTAGCGGCGTCTTCGCTTGAGCCAAACCCGTGTCCGCCATACAAATTTGACGCTGACGTAAGCCAGAACTGCTCCAAATACGGCAAACATACCCATGCCCAACGCTGCTGGTGCGCCGAAATTGCTGATCCAGTCCATGATCTCAGCGGCGCGGCTGACCGCCGGCACAAGGTCAGGCACTTGGCCCGTAGACCCCAGCAAAGTGCTGCCCGCCATGTACGCCAGCCACAGCCAAAACGCCAGCGTGAAGGGGTTGGTGATCAACGTCAAGCCGGCGGCCACTGGAATATTTCCGCGCCACCAGACGCAATGGGCGGCAGCAAACAAAAATTGTCCGAATGGAACTGCAAAGGCCCAAAACACACCGATGGCTGCACCGCGCGCCACTGATTCGTGGCGTACATGCCACAACCCGGGCTCTAGCAAGCGGTGCGACAAAGGCTTTAGCCATGGGTGCGCCGCCAGCGTGTGACGGTTTGGCAAGGACTGTTGGATGGTTTGCACCCAAGATGATTTTTTATCCACGGAGGGCGATATTTTTGAAGCTTAGATGCGCTTTAGCATCGTTAACAGAAAATTTTCTTGACGATGCTCAGGGGTTTCTACTTATAATAAGCGGCTTTACTGAACACGCACTTGTAACCTTGGCGTAACCCATGGTGAAGACAATGACAGATGAAACAAAAGCTGCGCAAAATGCAAAGCTTGGTAACAAACTGGATGATCCGAAAGATGGCGTGTGGGGTCAGCAAGACATCACTCCGCTGACAAGAGAGCAGGCGCAACGGCTTCGAGAGCAAGAGCCTTCGGTGTCAATTTGGTGGATTGTGCTGGGTCAGTTGGTGGTGGGGATTTTGGCTGCGTTGGTGGCTTTGTCTTTAACGGGCAAAGGTTCGGTGGCTTGGTCAATGTTCTACGGGGCATTGGCAGTGGTGATTCCGGGAGCGCTTTTTGCGCGCGGCT
>CANFZL010000184.1 GCA_947451205.1 Comamonadaceae bacterium | reverse complement strand
CCATCCAGATTCAGCACCGGAACCGTGCCGCCAATGATGGCTGGGAACTGAACCATGCCGTCTTTGTCCAAGTCTTCGCCGCTGACTGGGGCATCCGAGGCACCAAAAGTCACGGTTTTGGCGCGGATTTGCTTCAGACCACCGGAGGAACCGATCGACTGGTAGTTCATGCCTATGCCGGTCACGGCTTTGTAGCCTTCAGCCCATTTGGCATAAATCGGGTATGGGAAAGTAGCGCCGGCGCCGGTCAGGTCAGCGGCCATGGCTGCGCTCATGGCAAAACTGGCGAAAGCAGCAGCAGCGACTGTTTTGAGAAGCGTGCGTTTGGAATTCATATAAGTCCCTTGGGTTGATGCTTGAAGAACAAACTGAACTTTATGGCGCTTGTGTGACAGCATTGTGACAACGTTGTCTTGTCACATTATCTTCGGACGCTGATGGCGTTCTGTCAATCGTCTGAAGTCAGCACCTTTGGGCGTGAAGCGCACCACAGCAGCGTCAAAAAGCAGACGGCTACAGCTGCCAGCGCCAGTGTGGCGGCTGTCCAGAAGCTGACAGGGAGCTGTGAAGCCGACATGTCAGGTGTTCCCACATAAGCTAGAAAATAGCCGCCCGCTAGTCCAAAACCCCACAACAACACGCTGTAAATAAACAGCGGCATCAGTGTGATTCGGTAGCAGCGCAGCAAAAAGGCGCAGACCGCTTGCAGCGAGTCGGCTAGATGGTAAAGCGCGACCCAAACCAGCAGCGTCGAGGCGCTGAGCACGACTTCCGGGTTGCGTGAATACCAGGCCGGGATCTGCTGGCTCAGCAGCCACAGCAGTAAAGCCAGCGCCGAGGCGCTCAGCGCCGACAGGCTCAGCGCCAAGCCCACCACCCGCCGCGCTTGAGCTGGCTGGCCTGCGCCCATCCAGAATGACACGCGGGCGCTGCAAGCAATCGCCAGCGACAGTGGCACCATGTACAACACTGCAGCCATGCTGGCGGCAATTTGGTGACTGGCCGACGCCACCGTGCCCAGCCTTGCAATGAACACCGCCATCAGCGTGAAGGATGTCACTTCCACCATGTAGGCCAGACCGGCTGGCAAACCAAGCCGCGCAAACGCTCGGATCTGCCGCCAGTTGGGTTTTTCCATGCGCGCCCAGATGCGGTATGGCAGATAGAGTTCATTGCTGCGAAGCAGGATCACGGCGAGCACCAGCAACAGGTAATTGACCACCAGCGTGGCCCAAGCGCAACCGACTGCGCCCATCGGGTCCAGGCCAGCGCCGCCGGCGACGAACCAGATGGACAAAGGAATTTTTACCATCAGTGCAAAGATTTGCAGCCAAGTGATCAGCACCGGTTTGCCCAGCGCCTGGTTCAGGGTGCTGAACAGCCTGAACAACAACGACGGCACAAATGCCACCGCCAAGACGGCCAAATACGCCTGCACATCGCTTTGCATGGACGCTGGGATTTTGGCCCAGTGCAGCAGCGGCCCCGGAAACAGCAGCGCGCCCATGCCAGCCAGGCTGATGAGTCCACATAAATACAGGCTTTGCCGAATCGACTGGCCGACTGCTTGATGTTGCCGGGCGCCGCGCATTTCTGCCCAAATCGGCAGCAGCGCTTGAATGATGCCGATCAAGCCAACGTACACGCTGATGTAGATGGCCGAGCCGACTGACAATGCTGCCAGCGCGGTGTCGCTGTAGCGGCCTGCGATGACGGTGTCGGCGACGCCAAAGGCCATGATGGCGAGCTGCCCCACCAGCACCGTGCTGGCGTGCTTACCAATGATCTTTAGTTCATTCACCGATTGAAAATCACGGCCGTACGGTGGTTGCCGACGGTTTGAAGCGGCGGAATACCACCACGTTTTCACTGCGGTCTGCGGGGCGTCGCAGCAGGATCATCCGTTCCCACTCAGCGCGGTTGACGTTTTGGCCCATGCTTGACAAAGAGTCGGTGTCAACCAGCAGATACTGGCAACGGGTCTCTGGTCCGATGGGGCGCAGGTCGAGCTTCTGGTGGTAGCGCAGGGCGGCAATCTGGGCCGTGTTCAGGCCCAGCACTTCGACGCACGCTTGCCGGTTCACTTGGCGCGCGACCTGTCGCGACAGGGATTCGTAACTGCGAGCGAAGTCCAGCAAAGGCAGCCAGAGTGTCATCAGCAGCAGCCAGCAAAGCGTGGTGCCACCGGCGGGCAAGATCAGGGACTTCCAAATGGCTGCGCGCTGCTGGCCGGCGCGCCATTTCACCAGCCAAGCCCAAGCCAGCGTGGCCAGCAAGGCCAAGCCAAAAGCCAGCGCTGAAAAGCTCGGTTCAAAGCCGGGCGCCAGCTTGGCGACGTTGGCGGCAGGTTGTTCGGGCACACCGGTCTGCATGGCGACCCAAATCACCCAAATAGCGATCGTACAGGACGTGAAAAACAGCAGCGTGAACCAGTCGATCAGGGAGGCTACGCTGCGTCTGAGGGTTGGCAGTGCAAACGCGGCGAGCGTGGCCAGTGGTGGCAGGCTCAGCAGCAAGCTGCGGTCTGAGGCACCTGTCAACAGCGTGGTGCCAACGGCCACGACAGCAAACCACAAGGGCAGGGCGACATGGCGACTGGCCAACTGGCGCCGCCAGCGAAACAGCGTCCACAGGGCCAGCGGCCAAGCTGGCCACGGAAACCACAACAGCAAGCGGATGATGCTGCCCCACTCTTTGTGGGCTTCAGACCGGCTCAGGGCAGCAACGTCAATGCGCCAAACCCAGAGGTCGAGCACATAAGCCAGCGCCGCCGTAGCCAAGGTGGCACTCAGCATCAGCAGCATCCAGCCACGTGCATTGGGCCTTTCGTTGGAATCGTCGCCCCAGCGGGTGTGCGCCCATTCCACCAGCACGCTGCCAATGCCGAGCAGCGCAGCGACCGTGGGTGCGCCACTCAGCGCCAGTCCCGCCATACCCACCACAAAGCCTGAGGCCGGGCCTAAAACCTGCCAAGGGCTGCGGTAGCGGCTGGCGGCTACGCTGTAAAACATCAATGTCATGAAGCCGAGCTGGGCCATGGCCGGTGTTGTTTCGTGTGACAACTGTGCCAGACCCAGACACGCAATGAGGGCGAGTAGGCCGGCATCGGCGATCGCACGGGCGTAATCTGCCGGGCTGGCTTCGCCGCCAAAGGCAAACGCCACCGGCTGGGCTTGTGGGCTGCGGGCAAGGTAATAGACCGAGTACCAAGTGCCTGCCAGCGTCAGCACCAGCAACAATATGTAGGGTAGGCGTGCAGCCAATGCCGGGTCTAGAAAGGGCATGACTTGAATCGCCAGTGCACCCATCCAGTACGGCAGCAGGCTGTCAAAGCCGGCAGTGATGCCGATCAAATTGGGGTGCAACCAGTCACTACCTGTGGTCGCCATTTGCTGCATGACCCCAAAGGCTGTGATGTCCGCGTCCTTCCAAGGGCCACGTCCGACCAGGCCGGGTAGCACATAAGCCACGCAAAAAAGCAGAAGCGCAAGGCGCGGCAGCCTGCGAACGGCAGACTGAGCAATGATGGCGGGAGAAGGCTGATTCAAGACGAGATCGGGGAAAAGTTCATGGGTGTTGGCGGGGCCTCAATCATGAGGGAGATCTAGGTTTTAGGGCGAAAAAAAAGCAGCCTGAATTTCAGGCTGCTTTTCGGATCGGCTTGAAACGATGTGCAGTTTACTTGGCAGCAGTTTTGCCGAAGCGGTTGCGGAAACGCTCGACACGACCACCCATGTTGTCCACGGATTTTTGCGTGCCGGTGTAAAACGGGTGCGACTCACTGGAAGTGTCCAGCTTGTACAAAGGCAATTCGCGGCCATCATCCATCTTCACCATTTCTTTGGTGTTGACGCATGAACGCGTGACAAACTTGAAGTTGTTTGACAAGTCTACGAAGCAAACTTCGCGGTAATTAGGGTGAATGCCGTCTTTCATGATCTATCCTTATTCGTTGCGGTAGCCACCCAAGCCAGTCTTGGACACTTTCCGCTAAGCCGCATATTATGGCATTAAAAAACGCCCGCCGATCAAATCTAGCCTAAAGGCGGTGACTGCGGCTTAACCCAGCAGGGGCCGCGGAACCGGCTAAGCCGGGCCGCAGGCGCAGCGCCCCCTCGGGGGGCAGCTTTTACACGCAGTGAAAAGCGTGGGGGCTAACCCCCGCGCCTCATCATGTCAAAAAACTCGTGGTTGTTCTTCGTGGCCTTCATGTTCTTGAGCATCAATTCCATCGATTCGATCTCGTCCATGTTGTACATGAACTGACGCAGAATCCGTGACTTTTGCAGAATCTCTGGCGCCAACAACAGCTCTTCCTTGCGGGTGCCGCTGCGGTTCAGGTTGATGGCCGGGAACACGCGTTTTTCGTACAAGCGGCGATCCAGGTGAATCTCGCAGTTGCCGGTGCCTTTGAATTCTTCAAAGATCACTTCGTCCATGCGGCTGCCGGTATCGATCAGTGCCGTGCCGATGATGGTCAGGCTGCCGCCTTCTTCGATCTTGCGGGCAGCACCAAAAAAGCGCTTTGGGCGTTGCAACGCGGCTGCGTCGACACCGCCGGTCAGCACTTTGCCTGACGATGGCAGCACGTTGTTGTAAGCGCGGGCCAGACGGGTGATGGAGTCCAGCAAAATCACCACATCTTTGCCAAGCTCAACCAGGCGCTTAGCCCGCTCGATGACCATTTCAGCCACGTGCACGTGACGCGCCGCGGGCTCGTCAAAAGTCGATGAAATCACTTCGCCGCGCACGCTGCGCTGCATTTCGGTCACTTCTTCTGGACGTTCGTCCACCAGCAAGACCATCATCACCGAGTCTGGGTAGTTGGCGGTGATGGCGTGAGCGATGTTTTGCATCATCACGGTCTTGCCGGATTTTGGCGGCGCGACCAGCAAGGCGCGCTGGCCTTTGCCGATCGGCGCAATGATGTCAATGATCCGGCTGGTCAGGTTCTCTTCGCCCTTGATGTCGCGCTCTAACTTGTACTGCTCGCGCGGGAACAGCGGCGTCAAATTCTCGAACATCACCTTGTGCTTGTTGTCTTCAGGTGCGCCGTCGTTGATCTTGTCGAGCTTGTTCAGCGCAAAGTAACGCTCACCGTCTTTGGGGGTGCGAACTTCACCTTCGATCATGTCGCCGGTGTGCAGGTTGAAGCGGCGTACTTGGCTGGGGCTGATGTAGATGTCGTCTGTCGAAGCGGTGTAGCTGGTGTCTGGGCTACGCAAGAAGCCAAAGCCATCGGGCAAGATTTCGAGTACGCCGTCGGCAAACACTTGTTCGCCAGCGCGGGCGCGCTTTTTGATGATGGCAAACATCAGCTCTTGCTTGCGCATGCGGCCTGTGTTTTCGATTTCGAGTTCTTCGGCTTGTTTCAGCACTTCAGACACGTGCAGTGCCTTGAGTTCGTTCAGATGCATCTTGGGACTCCAGAAGGGAGTTCGTTAAAAAATTGGGGGGAGGGTCGGAGCGAGGAGAGAAATACCTCT
>CANFZL010000183.1 GCA_947451205.1 Comamonadaceae bacterium | reverse complement strand
CGAGGCAGCGCGCCTGATTCGCAGCGGCGAGCTGATCGGCTTGCCGACGGAAACCGTCTACGGCTTGGGCGCTGACGCATCCAACGACGCGGCGGTGGCGCTGATCTTTGCCGCCAAGGGCCGGCCGCCGAATCATCCGCTCATCGTGCACATCGCTGAGGCTCAGCAAGTGCTCGACTACGCCAGCAGCGTGCCGCCATTTGCCGCGCGGTTGATAGCCGCTTTTTGGCCCGGCCCGCTCACGCTCATCTTGCCGCGCAAGCCCGGCGCTGCCACGGCAGCAGCCGGTGGCCAAGACTCGATTGGCCTGCGCTGCCCCTCACACCCGGTCGCGCAAGCACTGCTGAAAGCCTGCCGCACCGGCGTCGCCGGGCCCAGTGCGAACCGTTTTGGCCGCGTCAGCCCGACCACGGCCGCGCATGTGGCCGATGAACTGGGGGACGGCTTGTTTGTGCTCGACGGCGGCCCGTGCGACGTGGGGATTGAATCGACCATCGTCGACTGCACCCGAGGTCAGCCGGTGTTGCTGCGCCCCGGCGTGCTGACGCGCGCGCAACTCGAAGCCGCTTGCGGTGAGCCGGTGCTCGACAACGAAGCGCTGACGACCAACGCACCGCGCGCATCGGGCACTTTGGCGTCGCACTACGCGCCCAACGCCAAGGTGCGGTTGATGGACAAGTCTGAATTGGAAGTGGCCTTGGCTGCAGTTGAGCCATCGCAACGCATCGCTATTTATGCGTACTCGATTGCAGATATCAACGAGGCATCTGTGTTGTACCGCGCCATGCCGCTGCAAGCGTCACAAGTAGCGCACGAGCTCTTTGCCGTGCTGCGCGAATTCGATGCGCAAGGCGTGGCTCAGATATGGGTGGAAGCACTGCCCGCCACGACAGAGTGGGACGGCGTGCGGGACAGGCTTATGCGTGCTGCAGTTCAGCCGTGATTTCGTAAGAACGCAAGCGCGCATCGTGGTCAAAAATCTGGCCGGCGATCATCAACTCATCGGCGCCGGTGCGCTCAATAAAGGCGTTCATTTCACGCCGCACCGTGTCGATCGAACCGATGGCGTAACTCTGACGCACCGAGTCCAGTAACGCGTGTTCTTGCGGGCCGATGCTTTGCAAAAAGTCTGCCTTGGGTGGCGGCAATTTGGCCGGCAAACCGCTGCGTAAATTGACGAACGCTTGGTGTTGCGAGGTCGCACACAGCTGCGCTTCTTCGTCGGTGTCGGCGGCAAACACATTGAAGCCGAGCATCACGTACGGCTTGGCCAGACGCGCTGACGGTTGAAAGCGCGCACGGTAAATCTCAATCGCTTGCATCATTTGCGCAGGCGCGAAATGCGAGGCAAACGCAAAGGGCAAACCCAAGGCCGCAGCCAACTGCGCGCCAAACAAGCTCGAACCCAAGATCCACATCGGCACGTGCAGGCCAGTGCCGGGGACTGCGCGCACAGGCTGACGCGGCGAATCCGAAAAGTAATCCATCAGCTCCATCACGTCTTGCGGAAACGCGTCTGAGTCGGAGGACAGGTTGCGGCGCATGGCCCGCGCCGTGATTTGGTCGGAACCCGGTGCACGGCCCAAACCGAGGTCAATACGGCCCGGAAACAGCGACTCCAGCGTGCCGAACTGTTCGGCAATCACCAGCGGCGAATGGTTCGGCAGCATGACGCCGCCAGCCCCCACGCGAATGCTCTTGGTGCCACCGGCCACATGCGCGATCAGCACCGAGGTGGCGGCACTGGAAATGCCCGGCATGCCGTGGTGTTCAGCCAACCAATAACGCTTGTAACCCCAGCGCTCGGCGTGCTGCGCCAAGCTCAAAGTGTTGCGATAAGACTCGGCAGCATCACTGCCTTGGACGATGGGGGCGAGGTCAAGTACTGAAAAAGGGATCATGAAGACAGTTTAGGCCGCTCAATCAGAGCGCACACGGTGCCGCGCAATTAACCTCACTTTCGATCTTGCACAGCCCATTCGATCAAGCTGTTCAGCGCTGGCCGCGCTGCGCTTGCATTGGGGTGGTTGACGATGCCGATGACGACATAGCGGCTGCCGCTGGCGCCTTGGGCATAACCGGCAACAGCGCTGACATCGCGCAAAGAACCGGTTTTGATTTGCGCACGACCTGTCGCGCCTTTGGCGCGCTCTCGCATGCTCCCATCAACGCCGACCAAGGGCAAAGAGTCGACCAGTGCGTCGGCTGACGGACTCCTCGCTGCGTGCTGCAACATGGCCGCCAAACTGTTCGCACTGATGCGCGCACTTCGGCTCAGGCCGGAGCCGTTGTCAAGCACTGGAGGCGCGGCGGCGGGCAGGGTTTTCAGCCACCACGCCTGCGTGGCGGCGCGACCGGCGTCAAATGTGCCAGCCTGCACTTGACCTAGTTGACCATGCAGGCCGAGGCTCAAAAACAAATGCTGCGCCATCACGTTATTAGAGAATTTATTGACGTCGCGCACGATCTCTAGCAAGGGCAGCGAAGGCGACTCCAGACGCAGCGGCGAGGTGTTTCCCGACAGCGTGCCGCGACTACGCAACATCACCAACTCAGGCGCAGTCGCATCCCGCACTTGGCCGGTCAGCAGACCGCCCAACACTTTCCACGAACCTTCGATAGCGCGGGCGGCAAAGCTGGCCGGATCGGCATACGCGCTGGGCCAGATGCGTTCACCACAGGCACTGGCATAGCTGCCCAAAAATTGCACGCGGCTCGGGCTGTCCACGCTGGCGCGCAAATCACCGCGCCAGTCGCCGCATGATGCAGCGGACAACAAGGGCACGCTGTCGTCAATCAACACGCCGGCCATCGGCGGCTCGGTGCGCACCAGCGCCCGGCCCTGCGCGAGGTCTGGCGTGAAGGTCATCACCAGCGTCTTGAAATTTATCAGCAAGGCGTCGGGCTGCGTGTTGTAGGGCCGCAGCGGTTCACCGTCAAACTCAGCCGCGTTGGCCGTCGTTTCACTGAAGGCGCTGCGGTCCAACACGATGTCGCCGTGAATCGCCCGCACGCCGCTGGCTTGCACCTGCGTCAGCAGCGCTTGCAGGCGCTCAACGACGAGCTTCGGGTCACCGCCGCCGCGCACCAGCATGTTGCCGTCGAGCAAACCGTTCTGAACGCTGCCGTCCATGGTGACATTGGTTTTCCACAAAAAATCTGGGCCCAACACATCCAGTGCCGCGTAGGTGGTCACCAGCTTCATGACCGAGGCCGGGTTCATGGCTTCACCCGCGCGATGGCTGAGGCGCGGCGGGCGTTGGCCGTTGGCGTCAACCACCAACAAGCTCACGGCACTGGCCGGCACCTGCGCCCGCGCCAGCGCTTGGGCAATGGCTTTTGGCAGGCGCAGCTCTGTGGCCAAGGCGGCCGGACCAGCCAGACACAGCGTGGCTGCGGCGGTCAGCGCAGCCAGCAGCCGGCGCGGCTGACGAGCGGACGGACAGAGATGCGGAAAGGGTGACTGAGCGGATGTTTGAGTGGACGCTGAAAAAACCATCCGAGAATTATCACGGCGAGACCCGTGCCTTGCCAACGTGCCCGCCGACTTGCCCGGATAATCAAGCGATGCCTACGACAGTTCCCCGCACCGCCTTGACCCCGACTACCGGCCGCTTTCTGGCGTTTGACACCAGCACCGACCGCATGTCGATCGGCGTCAGCGACGGCGCGCAGCAGTGGCTGCATGAGGGCGCGGGTGGGCCGTTGTCGTCCGCCACCTTGATTCCCGCCATCTTGCAACTGTTGGCGGACGCCGGTCTGCGACTCGACCAACTCGATGCGATTGCCTTTGGCCGTGGCCCGGGTTCTTTCACCGGCTTGCGCACGGCCTGCGCGGTGGCTCAGGGTCTCGCTTTAGGCGCGGGCGTGCCGGTGCTGCCGGTGGATTCGCTGCTGGCGCTGGCTGAAGAAGCGCGCTTTCAATGGGCGCTGACCAATACCTCCCCCGATAACGCGCCACAAACCATCACCGCGCTGCTCGACGCCCGCATGGACGAAATGTATGTGCAGCACTTTCGCCTGAACGATGGCGCTTGCCGCGCTCTGGCACCGTGCGTTTTGGTTCGGCCTGAGGCTTTGCAATTGAGCGCCGTGCTGCCCGCTGCTGGCGATGCCGACAGCGAAGCCAAGCACGGGCTGACCGGCAACGTGTTCGAGGTCTATGCCGCGCGGCTGCCTTCTTTTCCGCAAAACTGCACCCGCCTGACCGCCCTGCCGGGCGCAGCGGCGATGTTGCGGCTGGCCCCGGCCATGCTGGCGGCAGGCGAAGCACTGGACGCCTCGCAAGCGCTGCCGCTGTACATTCGCGACAAAGTGGCGCTGACCACCGATGAACGCGCGGAAGTGAAGCGCCAAGCGCTGGCTTTGTCGAACGCCACAACCCACCTCCCGAAACCTGCCTGAACGCTTTGCCAAGTCATGAACGCTGTCCTCCAACCCAGAGAAGTCCGACTCGAGGCCATGACCACGCCTTGGCTGGAGCAGGTCGAACGCATCGAGAAAAGCGCTTATCCGCACCCTTGGCTGTCCGGCAATTTTGCGGATTCACTGACGGCGGGTTACCCCTGTCAGATGCTGCTGGCCGATGCTGCGAACGGCAGCGCGCCAGAGCTGATCGGCTACTTTGTGGCCATGAAAGGGGTCGACGAAGTGCACCTGCTGAACATCACCGTGGCGCCGATGTACCAAGGCCAGGGCTTTGCCCGGTTACTGCTGGACGCCCTGTTGTTGTGGTCACGCGGACAAGGCGCCGAATGGCTGTGGCTGGAAGTGCGCATCAGCAACACGCGGGCGCGGCAGATTTACGAACACTGCGGTTTTCGCCATGTCGGCACGCGCCGCAACTATTACCCGCTGAGCGCTTTCAAACGTGAAGACGCGATCGTCATGAGCTTGGCATTGTGAAAGCCCCAACATGAGCCTAGACCTCGACAAACGCCAACGCGCGATGCTGCGCGAAATGGGCATTCGCCTTTGGCAACCGCAGCCGGCAGCTGAAGTAACTGGCGTTGTGGCACCGACTGATACTTCAAAAGTCTCGGCGAACGTATCTGTATCACCGCTGGGTTCGTCTGCGCTACCGGCGTCGGCAGCAGCGGTCGCACCGCACCGGCTAAACACAGCAACGCCATCATCGGCCTCCAACTCCTCGCCTGCGCATCGGCCGCCCGTTGAATCAGCACCTGCGACAGCTGCACCATCCAACGCGGCCAATCCGACTGCCGGCAACAGCGCCTGGTCTCTCGGCGAAGCGCGTGTTCTGTATGCCAAACCAGCCGCCGACAACGGTCAACCAGCCGCCCCCGGAGCGACAGCACGCTGGCTGCTGTTGATCGAAACGCCACCGGTCGCCATCGAGGCTGATCCGCTGGCAGGTGACGCCGGCAAACTCCTAGACAACATGTTGCGCGCAGCTGGACTCCACCAAAGCGCCAGCGCGGTCTGTGTGCCACTGTCGCGTCGCGCGGATGCTGGCAATGCAGCGCCACTGGAT
>CANFZL010000182.1 GCA_947451205.1 Comamonadaceae bacterium | reverse complement strand
GGATAAAGCCAAGCCTTGTCTTTTGCCGCAGTCATAAACGTTGTCCGCTGGCGCTGTCAAACCAGTGCAGCCGGTCTTCTTGAGGCGCTGCATGAATCGTCGCGCCCAGCATGGGAGAAGGCTGGCTCTCATCCATCCGGACAATCAAGGCTTCATCGCCCAAGCGGCCATACACCAGACGCTCTGCGCCCAGCATTTCAATCGCTTCGACCAGTACGGCCCAGCCCGTGTCTGCGATTTGCAGGTGCTCCGGACGAATGCCCAAAATGGCCCCGACTGGGCCGCCAAAGTCGGCGTTGCGAAGATGCTTGAGCAAGTTCATGGGCGGTGAGCCCATGAAGCTGGCCACGAAGGTGGTGGCGGGGCGGCTGTAAACCTCTTCAGGCGTGCCGAACTGTTCCACCCGGCCGGCGTTCATGACGATCATGCGCTGGGCCAAGGTCATGGCCTCGACTTGGTCGTGCGTGACAAACAGCGAGGTGATGCCAAGCTCGCGGTGCAACTTTTGAATCTCCAGCCGAGTTTGCACCCGCAGCTTGGCGTCCAGGTTGGACAGCGGCTCGTCAAACAGAAACACCTGCGGCTGCCGCACGATGGCCCGGCCCATGGCCACGCGCTGACGCTGGCCGCCCGAGAGGGCGCGGGGCTTGCGGTCCAGCAGGTGGCCGAGCTCCAAAATACCAGCGGCCTTGTCGACCCGCGCCTTGATCTCGGCGAGCGGTACTTTTTTGATCTTCAGCCCGTAAGCCATGTTGTCGAACACGCTCATGTGCGGGTACAGCGCGTAGTTCTGGAACACCATGGCGATGTCGCGCTCGGACGGCTCTAGGTCGTTGACCACGCGCTCGCCGATGGAAATCTCGCCACCGGAGATTTCTTCCAGACCGGCCACCATGCGCAACAAGGTGGACTTGCCGCAACCCGACGGCCCGACGATGACGATGAATTCGTGGTCTGCGATTTCGGCGTTGATGCCGTGGATGACCTGCAGCGCGTGCTTGCCGCTGCCGTAGGTCTTGATGACGTTGTTAAGTTGGATGGAAGCCATTTTTTTCTAGTCAGTTATTTTTCAGTATCGACCAGGCCCTTGACGAACCACTTCTGCATGAGTATCACCACCAGCGCGGGTGGCAGCATCGCCAAAATAGCGGTGGCCATCACGATGTTCCAGTCGTTGGCAGCTTCCCCGCCGGCCAGCATCCGCTTGATGCCGATCACCACCGGGTACATGTCCTCGCTGGTGGTCATGAGCAGCGGCCACAAGTACTGATTCCAGCCGTAGATGAACTGGATCACGAACAGCGCGGCAATCGAGGTCTTGGACAGGGGCAGCAGGATGTCCTTGAAAAAGCGCATCGGTCCGGCGCCGTCCATGCGGGCGGCCTCGACCAACTCGTCCGGCACCGTCAGAAAAAACTGGCGAAACAGAAAGGTCGCGGTGGCCGAGGCGATCAGCGGCAGCGTCAGCCCGGCGTAGGTATTGATCATGCCCAGGTCGGCGACCACCTTGTAGGTCGGCAAGATGCGCACTTCCACAGGCAGCATCAGCGTCACGAAGATGGCCCAGAAAAAGAACATCTTGAACGGAAAGCGAAAGTAAACGATGGCAAAGGCCGACAGCAGCGAGATGGAAATCTTGCCGACCGTGATCACCATGGCCGTGACGAAGCTCACCCACATCATGTGGGCCACCGAGGTGTTGGAGCCCAGTTTGCCGCCGCCGAACAGGGCGGCCTTGTAGGTTTCCCACATGTTGCTGCCGGGCAGCAATGGCATGGGTACCTGCACGATGGCGTCAGCCGTGTGGGTGGACGCGATGAACGCTAAGTAAAGGGGAAAAGCCACCACCAGTACGCCAAGCAGCATCACGGTGTGGGACAGGAAAGTGAGCCAGCGGCTGCGGTCAACCATCAGTAGTTCACTTTCTTTTCGACGTAGCGGAACTGCACCACCGTGAGCGCCACCACGATCATCATCAGGATGACTGATTGCGCGGCCGAGCCGCCCAAGTCCAGCGCTTTGAAACCGTCTTGGTAGACCTTGTAGACCAAGATGGATGTCGACTGGCCCGGACCGCCGGCTGTCATGGCGTCGATGATGCCGAAGGTGTCGAAGAAGGCGTAGACGATGTTGATCACCAGCAAAAAGAAAGTGGTTGGCGACAGCAGTGGAAGCTGGATGCTCCAGAACCGCCGCCACGGACCGGCGCCGTCAATCGATGCGGCTTCGATCAGCGACTTGGGGATCGACTGCAGGCCGGCCAAGAAGAACAGAAAGTTGTAGGAGATCTGTTTCCAAACAGATGCGATGACGATCAGCGCCATGGCTTGGCCCTCGTTCATGAGGTGGTTCCAGTTGTAGCCCAGCTGGCCAAGGCCATACGGCAGCACGCCGATGGACGGCGAGAAGATGAAGATCCACAGCACCCCCGCAATGGCGGGCGCCACGGCGTAGGGCATGATCAACAAGGTCTTGTAGACCATGGCGCCGCGCACGACACGGTCGGCAAAGATGGCCAACACCAGGGCCAGCGACAGGCCGATGACCGCCACCAGCACCGAGAACTGCGCTGTGATCTTGAACGAGGCGTGGTAAGTCGGGTCGTTGACCAGTCGACGAAAGTTGTCCAGCCCGACGAATTCGCGGCTCATGCCGAAAGGGTCTTCTAAGTGCAGTGACTGCAGCAGGGCTTGGCTCGCCGGCCAAAAGAAGAAGACGCTGATGATCAGCATCTGCGGCAGGATCAGTGCCCAGGGTAGCCACCCAGAGCGAAAAAGGACGCGTTTTTCCATCAGTCATCATCATTAAAAAGCCACCGGGCCCCTTGCGGGGCCACGGAGGCTGGGTGCGGTCAGGGCTTGTTGTTGGCGCTTATTGTCAGTGCTTATTTCTTGCTGTTGGCCTGCTCGAAGCGGACCAGCAGTTCGTTGCCGCGCTTGACGATGGCGTCCAGTGCGTCCTTGGCCGACTTCTTGCCCGACCAGACTTGCTCCATTTCTTCGTCCTCGATGGTGCGGATCTGCACATAGTTGCCCAGCCGGATGCCGCGTGACTTGTCGGTCACCTTGCGCACCATCTGCTGCACGGCAATGTCGGTGCCGGGGTTCTTTTGGTAGAAACCGGACTTGTCGGTCAGGTCATAGGCGGCCATGGTGATCGGCAAGTAGCCGGTGCGCTGGTGGCTGGCGGCCTGCACCTTGGTCTGCGACAGGAAGTCGAAGAACTTGGCCACGCCTTTGTACTCTTCGGCCTTCTTGCCGGACATGACCCACAGCGAGGCGCCGCCGATCACGGTATTTTGCGGTGCACCCTTGACGTCGGCGTAGTAGGGCAGCGGGGCCAGACCGTAGGCAAACTTAGCGTTTTTAGCGACGTCACCGTAGAAGCCGGATGAGGTCTGGATCATGGCGCATTCGCCAGCCGTGAACGAGGCTTGGGCGTTGGAGCCACGGCCCTTGTAGACAAACTCGCCCGCAGCAGCGGCTTTGGACAGGTTGTCTATGTGCTTGACGTGCAGCGGCGAATTGACCTTCAGGCGCGCGTCCATGCCGTTCAGGCCATTGCCCTTGGTGGCGAACTCGACGTTGTGCCAGGTGGAGAAGCTTTCCAGCTGGGTCCAACCCATCCAGGCTAGCGTCATCGGGCAGCTGTGGCCGCTTTCCTTGAGTTTCTTGGCGGCGGCGAAGACTTCAGGCCAAGTGGCGGGTGCCTTGTCGGCATTCAAGCCGGCTTTCTTGAAGGCGTCCTTGTTGTAATAGAAGACGGTGGTCGAGCTGTTAAACGGGAAGCTTAGCATCTGGCCGTTGGGCGCCGTGTAGTAACCGGCGACGGCGGGGATGTAGGCCTTGGGGTCGAACGCCAAGCCGGCATCGCTCATGATCTTGCCGACTGGCACGGTGGCACCTTTGCTGGCCATCATGGTGGCGGTGCCCACTTCGAACACCTGTAGCACGTGCGGAGCATTGCCCGAGCGGAAGGCGGCGATGGCGGCTGTCATGGACTCGTCATAACTGCCCTTGAAGGTCGGTACAACCTTGTAGTCTTTTTGGCTGTCGTTGAACTCCTTGGTCAGGTCATTGACCCATTGGTTGTTGACAGCGGTCATCGAATGCCACCACTGAATCTCGGTTTGGGCTTGGCTGGCCAGCGGGGCGAGCAGGGCACTGGCGGCCAGCGCGAGTGCAGTGAAGCGAATCTTCATGAAAACTCCTGAGATAGTGATGACAGTAAAACTAACAGTTTATGAATAATTTGTGACAGTTCTTTTACATGACAGGTGGAAAGTCAACAACCGGAGTTTCCCAGAGGTTTGTCCGCGTCGCCAGTGTGGTGGTTTCGGTGCTGCGGTAACATTGTCTTTCAGGTGGGTTCCCCTCCTTGGTTGCTAACTTTTGCACGATGAACGCTCTTACTACTCTTGATGAATTTCACGCCATCACCGGCAATGCGGGTGATTTGACGTCCGGCCTTGCCGCTGAGCAAGCCCGCATTCGTGAAATTCCGTACAACTACACCTCCTTTTCTGACCGAGAAGTCGTGATTCGCCTACTCGGCGCACGGGCTTGGGATTTGCTAAACCGGCTGCGCGACGAGCGCCGAACCGGTCGATCTGCCCGCATGCTGTACGAAGTCTTGGGCGATATCTGGGTGGTGCAGCGCAACCCCTATTTGCAAGACGACCTGCTGGACAACCCGAAGCGCCGCAAGTTGCTGGTCGAGGCTTTGCAGCACCGCCTTGGCGAAGTCGAAAAGCGCCGCACGCCGGGCGCAGATGCCGAGCGCGATGCCATCGTCGGCGAATTGCTGGGCTTGGCGCGGGCTGCTGTGGATAAGTTTTCTGTTTCTTTCAAACACATGGCTGACCTGCGTCGCCAGACCGAGCGCAAGCTGGGAAAGTGCACGCAAAAAGACAACATCAAGTTTGACGGCCTGTCGCGCGTCTCGCATGTGACGGACGCCACCGATTGGCGCGTTGAGTACCCGTTTGTGGTGCTGATGCCAGACACCGAGGTCGAAATGGCCGGCATGGTCAAGGGCTGCATTGAGCTCGGTTTGACGATTGTGCCGCGTGGCGGCGGTACCGGCTACACCGGCGGTGCGATTCCCCTGACTTGGAAATCAGCCGTCATCAACACCGAAAAACTCGAAGCCATGACCGAGGTGCAACAAGTCATGCTGCCAGGTCTGGCTGAAGCTGTACCGACCATTTGGACCGAAGCCGGGGTGGTGACGCAGCGCGTCGCCGACATGGCCGAGAAGGCCGGTTTTGTTTTTGCGGTAGACCCAACCTCTGCCGAAGCTTCGTGCATAGGCGGCAATATCGCCATGAACGCCGGCGGCAAAAAAGCTGTGTTGTGGGGCACCGCGCTCGACAATTTGGCCTCTTGGCGCATGGTCACGCCCGACGCTGAGTGGTTAGAGGTGGTTCGCTTGAACCACAACCTGGGCAAGATTCATGACGTCGAGGTGGCGAGCTTCGAGCTGAATTACTTCAAAGCTGACGGCAAGACGCCG
>CANFZL010000181.1 GCA_947451205.1 Comamonadaceae bacterium | reverse complement strand
AGGCCCTTCCTGCCACAGTCGCATCCGCGAATCGGTCTAGCCGTGCTGCGGAAGGTTAATTAACAAGCTTTAACCAGCTAATGTTTCCCAAAGGGAAACGGAGGTCAGCGTTCTCATGAGTTCCAATCCACAGACACCTGCGTCAGCAGCCTCGTCCGTTTACACGACCTATCAAGACAATACTTATCTCTTCGGAGGCAATGCGCCTTACGTTGAAGAGATGTATGAAAACTATCTTGCCAACCCTGGCAGCGTGCCTGACAGCTGGCGCGATTATTTCGATGCCCTTCAGCACGTCCCTGCTGCCGATGGCACAAACGCCAAAGACGTTCCACACCAGCCAGTCATCAATGCCTTTGCTGAGCGCGCCAAAGCCGGCGGCACCAAAGTCGTCATGGCCAGCGCAGATGCTGAAATGGGTCGCAAGCGTACCGCTGTTCAGCAGCTGATCGCGGCTTATCGAAACGTTGGTCAGCGTTGGGCTGATCTGGATCCGTTGAAGCGCACTGAGCGACCAGCGATCCCTGATTTGGACCCGGCTTTTTACGGCTTCAGCGATGCCGATCAAGAGATCGTCTTCGACACCAGCAATACGTTTTTTGGCAAGAACCGCATGTCGCTACGCGAGCTGCTCAACGCCTTGCGTGAAACCTACTGCGGCACTTTGGGTGCTGAGTACATGTATGCCACTGACCAAGCTGAGAAACGCTGGTGGCAACAAAAGCTGGAGAGTATTCGCAGCAAGCCGAATTTCACGGTCGAGAAGAAAAAACACATTCTTGATCGTTTAACGGCCGCTGAAGGTCTGGAGCGTTTCTTACATACCAAGTACGTCGGGCAAAAACGCTTCTCGCTCGAAGGTGGCGAGAGTTTCATCGCCTCGATGGATGAGTTGATTCAATCTGCAGGCACTCAAGGGGTGCAAGAAATTGTCATCGGCATGGCCCACCGTGGCCGTTTGAATGTGCTGGTTAACACCATGCGCAAGCTGCCGGCCGATTTGTTCGCCGAGTTTGACCACACCGCCCCTGAAGACCTGCCGTCTGGCGACGTGAAATACCATCAAGGCTTCAGCTCTGACGTGAGCACGGCGGGTGGCCCGGTTCACCTGTCTTTGGCCTTCAACCCATCGCATCTTGAAATCGTCAACCCCGTGGTTGAGGGCTCAGTGCGGGCTCGCATGGATCGACGCGCCGACCCATTGGGTAAGCAAGTACTGCCGGTGTTGGTCCACGGCGATGCCGCCTTTGGCGGTCAGGGTGTCAATCAAGAGACGTTTGCACTGGCCCAAACCCGTGGTTACTTCACGGGCGGCACGGTGCACATCATCATCAATAACCAGATCGGTTTCACCACATCCGACCCGCGTGACATGCGCTCCAGCGTGTTCTGCACGGACATCGTGAAGATGGTTGAAGCGCCGGTCTTGCACGTCAATGGCGACGATCCTGAAGCCGTCGTTCTGGCGACCCAGTTGGCCCTTGAGTACCGTCTGACTTTCCGTAAAGACGTGGTGCTGGATATCGTCTGTTTCCGCAAGTTGGGCCACAACGAGCAAGACACACCAGCGCTGACGCAGCCGCTGATGTACAAAAAAATCGTCGCGCACCCGGGCACACGCAAATTGTTTGCCGACAAGCTGGCGACGCAGGGCTTGGGTGACACCTTGGGTGATGACATGGTCAAGGCGTACCGTGCCGCTCTGGATGCTGGCAAGCACACTGGTGAGTCGGTGCTGACCAACTTCAAAACCAAGTACACCGTTGACTGGGCACCTTTCTTGGGCAAGAAATGGACGGACGCCGGCGATACATCGATCCCCACTTCTGAGTGGAAACGACTGGCCGAAAGAATCACCACGATTCCTGAATCCGTGTCACCGCACCAGCTGGTTAAAAAAGTCTATGACGACCGTGCCGCTATGGGTCGTGGTGACACGCCTGTAGATTGGGGCATGGGCGAGCACATGGCCTTTGCCTCGCTGGTGGCCAGCGGCTACCCAGTGCGTTTGTCTGGCGAAGACAGTGGTCGAGGCACGTTCACACACCGTCATGCGGTGATTCACGACCAAAAGCGTGAAAAGTGGGACATTGGCACTTACGTTGCTTTGCAAAACGTGACCGAGAACCAAGCTCCTTTTGTCGTCATCGACTCGATCTTGTCGGAAGAAGCGGTGCTTGGTTTCGAGTACGGCTACGCTTCAAACGACCCCAACACCATGGTCATCTGGGAAGCCCAATTTGGCGACTTTGCCAATGGCGCCCAAGTGGTGATCGACCAGTTCATTGCCTCTGGCGAAGTCAAGTGGGGCCGTGTCAATGGCTTGACCTTGATGCTGCCGCACGGCTACGAAGGTCAAGGCCCTGAGCACAGTTCGGCGCGTCTTGAGCGCTTCATGCAGTTGGCGGCAGACACTAACATGCAAATCGTGCAGCCGACCACGGCGAGCCAGATCTTTCACGTGTTGCGCCGTCAGATGGTGCGTGACCTGCGTAAGCCGCTGATCATCTTCACGCCGAAGTCTTTGCTGCGCAACAAAGACGCGACGTCGCCGGTGTCTGAGTTCACCAAAGGAAGTTTCCAGACCGTGATTCCAGAGAACAAAGTGCTGAAGACCGACAAGGTCAAGCGCATCTTGGCTTGCTCTGGCAAGGTTTATTACGACCTGGTGAAAAAGCGCGAAGAGCTGGCCGCCAACGATGTTGCCATTTTGCGCGTGGAGCAGCTGTATCCGTTCCCGCACAAGGCTTTCGCGACTGAACTTAAGAAGTACCCGAACGCCACTGAATTGGTCTGGACGCAAGACGAGCCGCAAAACCAGGGCGCTTGGTTCTTTGTTCAGCATTACATCCACGAGAACATGGTCACTGGGCAAAAACTCGGTTACTCAGGTCGGGCGGCATCTGCATCGCCGGCGGTGGGTTATTCACACCTGCACCAAGAGCAGCAAAAATCGCTGGTTGAAGGCGCTTTCGCCAAGCTCAAGGGTTTTGTCCTGTCCAAGTAATCTGACCTTAAACCCCGTCAATCGCTCCTCATTCAGAACCAATTCCCGAAAGATAAAAAATGGCTATCGTTGAAGTCAAAGTACCGCAGCTGTCCGAATCCGTGGCCGAAGCCACGATGCTGGTGTGGAAGAAGAAAGTTGGCGACGTTGTCGCGGCAGATGAAATTCTGATCGAAATCGAGACCGACAAGGTCGTGCTTGAAGTGCCGGCACCCTCCGCTGGTGTGCTGTCTGAAATTCTGATCGGCGACGGCGCTACCGTGCTGGCTGAGCAACTGATTGCGCGCATTGACACCGATGGCAAAGTTGCTGCCGCTGCACCGGCCGTCGCTTCAGCACCAGTTGCTGAGGTTGCACCCGCTGTGGCATCTGCTACCGCTCAGGCATCGACCAGCATGGCCGGCGTGGCCATGCCAGCCGCAGCCAAGCTGATGGCTGACAACAGCCTGGCTGCAGGCTCTGTTTCAGGTACAGGCAAAGATGGCCGCGTTACCAAGGGCGATGTGTTGTCTGTTGTGGCGGGCGGCGTCAAGCCAGTAGCTGCGGTGATTCCTACCGTCGCGCCCAAGGCGTTGCTGCCACAAGTGGCTGCCCCGGCTGCTGCCAGCTTGGGCGAGCGGCCAGAACAACGCGTGCCGATGAGTCGTCTGCGCGCTCGCGTGGCCGAGCGTTTACTGCAGTCGCAATCGACCAACGCCATCCTCACGACTTTCAACGAAATCAACATGGCCCCGGTCATGGAGATGCGTAAGAAGTTCCAAGAAAAGTTCGAAAAAGAACACGGCATCAAGCTTGGTTTCATGAGCTTCTTCGTCAAGGCGGCCGTGCACGCTTTGAAGAAGTATCCCGTGTTGAACGCGTCTGTCGATGGCAACGACATCGTCTATCACGGCTACTTTGACATCGGTATCGCTGTCGGTTCGCCGCGTGGCTTGGTGGTGCCTATTTTGCGCAATGCAGACCAGATGAGCTTTGCCGACATCGAGAAGAAAATTGCCGAATACGGTGCCAAGGCACGTGACGGGAAGCTCGGCATCGAAGAGATGACTGGCGGCACCTTCTCCATCAGCAATGGCGGCACTTTCGGCTCGATGTTGTCGACACCGATCATCAACCCCCCCCAGTCGGCTATTTTAGGCGTGCACGCGACCAAAGACCGCGCCGTGGTTGAGAACGGTCAGATCGTGGTTCGCCCAATGAACTACTTCGCCATGTCTTACGACCACCGAATTATCGACGGCCGCGAAGCCGTGCTCGGCTTGGTCGCGATGAAAGAGGCGATGGAAGATCCAGCACGTCTGTTGTTTGATATCTAAAGAGATTGTGGGGCAGACCAAAAAATGCGAAGCATTTTTGCTCTGCCCCCAACTAAGCCAAATAACTTGCGGGACAGACCAACAAATGCCAAGCATTTTTGCTCTGTCACCAACTGACTAGAGAGAAATAATGTCTAAAGAATTTGACGTGATCGTTATCGGTGGCGGTCCTGGCGGTTATATCGCCGCGATTCGCGCGGCGCAGCTGGGCTTCAATGTTGCCTGTATCGACGAGTGGAAAAATGCTCAGGGCGGCCCGGCTTTGGGTGGCACTTGCACCAACGTGGGTTGCATTCCTTCCAAGGCTCTATTGCAGTCTTCAGAGCATTTTGAGCAAGCCGGTCATCATTTTGCGGATCACGGCATCAATGTTTCAGGTCTGAGCCTAGACCTGGCCAAAATGGTGGCCCGCAAGGACACCGTGGTGAAGCAAAACAACGACGGCGTTGTTTATCTGTTTAAAAAGAACAAAGTCACTTTTTTCCATGGTCGTGGCTCTTTCGTTGCCGCCAAGGATGGCTTGTACGAGATCAAGGTAGCTGGCAAGGTTGAAGAAAACATCGCTGGCAAACACGTCATCATCGCCACGGGGTCCCATGCACGGGTCTTGCCGGGTACACCGTTTGACGAAGACAAAATCTTGTCCAACGACGGTGCATTGCGTATGACCACGGTGCCGAAAAAACTCGGTCTGATTGGCTCTGGCGTGATTGGCTTGGAGATGGGTTCCGTCTGGCGCCGCCTCGGTGCCGAAGTGACTGTGCTCGAAGGCCTGCCAACTTTCCTCGGCGCGGTCGACCAGCAGATCGCCAAAGAGGCTCACAAAGCCTTCGTCAAGCAAGGCTTGAAGATCGAACTCGGCGTCCAAGTCGGTGAGATCAAGTCGGGTAAAAAAGGCGTGTCAGTCGCCTACACCAACGCCAAGGGCGAAGCGGTGTCTCTCGACGTCGACAAACTCATCATCTCGATTGGCCGCGTGGCCAACACCATCGGTCTTGCCGCTGATGTCGTTGGCTTGGCGCTCGACGAACGCGGCGCGATCGTCGTCGACGGCGACTGCAAAACCAATCTGCCCAACGTCTGGGCGGTGGGTGACGTGGTGCGCGGTCCGATGCTTGCACACAAAGCGGAAGAAGAGGGCGTTGCTGTGGCTGAGCGCATCGCAGGCCAACACGGTCATGTCAACTTCAACACCATTCCTTGGGTCATCTACACGAATCCAGAGATCGCTTGGGTCGGTCAAACGGAAGAACAACTCAAGGCTGCAGGTCGCGCTT
>CANFZL010000180.1 GCA_947451205.1 Comamonadaceae bacterium | reverse complement strand
TGAAATTGTGGCCGCCGCAGCGGCCAACCAGCAGCCAGCCTTGGCTATCACCGACCTGTCGAATCTTTTTGGCACGGTCAAGTTCTACAAGCAAGCGCGTGGCAAGGGCGTCAAGCCCTTGATCGGTGCGGATGTCTGGGTCGAGGTGCCTGGCAAAGCCGCCAGCGCACCGCCCGCCCGGTTGTTACTCTTGGTGCAAGACCGCCGCGGCTACCTGAATCTGTCCGAGCTGCTGACCCGCGCCTGGACTAAAAACGTGGTGCGCGACCAAGCTGTTATCAAGCTTGACTGGTTAAAAGAGTTGGGCGAAGGCCTGATTGCTTTGGCCGGTGCTCAAACGGGCGCTGTGGGCCAAGCCTTGGTGCAAGGCGACCAGACCCGCGCCATGGAATGTGCCTTGCATTTTGCAGGTCTGTTCCCGCACCGCTTTTATCTCGAGTTGCAGCGCGCACAACGCGTTGATGACGAGCGTCATGTGGTTGCTGCCGTGCAGCTGGCGGCACGCCTCAAGCTGCCGGTGGTGGCCACGCATCCGGTGCAGTTTTTGACCTATGACGACTACGAGGCGCATGAAGCGCGCGTGTGTATTTCTGAAGGTGAGATCTTGGGCAATGCGCGGCGTGTGCGCAAGTTCACACGAGAGCAGTACTTTAAGTCGCAGGCGCAGATGACCGAGCTGTTTGCCGATATTCCGTCGGCACTGGCCAATTCGCTTGAAATCGCCAAGCGTTGCAATCTGGTGCTCGACCTCGGCAAGCCGATGTTGCCCGACTACCCGACGCCCGAAGTGGACGGCGTGTGTTTGCCGATTGACGCGTACTTCCGCCACGCCTCGCATGAAGGTTTGAACGAACGGCTGTTGCATTTGTATCCCGACGAGAAGCTGCGCGACAGCAAGCGGCCCGAGTATGTGGCGCGTCTTGATTTTGAGATCAACGTGATCTTGAAAATGGGCTTTCCGGGTTACTTCCTGATCGTTGGTGACTTCATCAACTGGGCCAAGAATAACGGCTGCCCGGTCGGGCCTGGGCGGGGCTCTGGCGCCGGTTCTTTGGTGGCTTATTCGCTGCGCATAACCGACCTGGACCCGTTGCAATACAACTTGCTGTTCGAGCGATTTTTGAACCCCGAACGAGTTTCGATGCCCGACTTCGACATCGACTTTTGCCAGACCAATCGCGACCGCGTGATTGACTACGTCAAAGCCAAATACGGCAAAGAGGCAGTCAGCCAGATCGTCACCTTCGGCACCATGGCGGCTAGAGCGGCGATCCGCGACGTCGGCCGTGTGCTGGACTTTCCCTATGGCTTTTGCGACAGCATTTCCAAGCTCATTCCAAACAAGCCGGGGCAGGCTGTTTCGCTTCAATTGCCGCCGGCTGACCGGGACAAAAACGACAAAATGGTTTACGCGGTTGAGGCCGAGCCCATCTTGGCCGAGCGCGAAAGCAAAGAAGAAGACGTGCGCACGCTGCTGGAGCTGGCACGCAAGCTTGAAGGCCTGACCCGCAACATTGGCATGCACGCCGGTGGTGTGCTGATTGCGCCCGGCAAGCTGACTGACTTTTGCCCGCTTTACCAGCAACCGGGTAGCGACTCGGCGGTCAGTCAGTACGACAAAAATGACGTTGAGGCGATTGGCCTGGTGAAGTTCGACTTTTTGGGTTTGGCCACGCTGACGATTCTTGAAATCGCGCGCGAGTTCATTATGAAGCGCCACGCGGGCCAAGAAAACTTTGCCTTTGAAAACCTGCCGCTGGATGATGCCAAGGTCTACAAATTATTTGCAGACGGCAAGACCGAGGCGGTGTTCCAGTTTGAAAGTAGCGGCATGCAGCGCATGCTGAAAGATGCACGTCCGACCCGCCTTGAAGACCTGATCGCGCTGAACGCGCTATACCGGCCCGGCCCGATGGATTTGATTCCCACGTTCGTGGCGCGCAAGCAGGGCCGCGAAGAAGTCATCTACCCGCATCCGTTGGTGGCCGACATGTTGTCGGAAACCTACGGCATCATGGTGTACCAAGAGCAGGTGATGCAGACCGCGCAGATTCTGGGCGGCTACACGCTGGGCGGCGCTGACATGCTGCGCCGTGCCATGGGTAAAAAAGATGCGGACGAGATGGCGCAACACCGCCAAATCTTTCGTGATGGTGCTGCCAAGAATGACATTGTCGAAGCCAAGGCCGACGAAGTTTTTGACTTGATGGAGAAGTTCGCCGGCTATGGTTTCAACAAGTCGCACGCCGCCGCGTACTCGCTGCTGGCGTATCACACGGCTTGGCTCAAGGTACATTACACGGCCGAGTTTTTCTGCGCCAACATGACGGTGGAGATGGACGACACCGACAAGCTGAAGATCCTCTTTGGGGATGCTGTGAAGATGGGCATCAGCTTCGAGTCGCCAGATGTGAATCGCGGAAATTACCGCTTTGAGCCGATCACGGACAAAAGCATCCGCTACGGCTTGGGCGCGATCAAAGGCACGGGCCAGCAAGCCATTGCCGCCATGGTCGCAGCGCGCGAGGAGGGCGGTCCCTTCACCTCGCTCTATGATTTTTGCGTGCGTGTCGACAAGTCCAAACTCAACAAGCGCACGGTGGAAGCGCTCATCAAGGCCGGCGCATTTGACAACCTGCATCTGAACCGCGCCGAACTGCTGGCCTCCGTAGACCGCGCCTTTGAATTCTCTGCCGCCACGCAAGCCAACGCCAACCAAGGCGGGCTGTTCGACATGTCGGACTCACACGCTGCCAGCACGCAAGAACCGCCCTTGGTTGAAGCCATGCCTTGGGGCGTGAAAACGCGCCTGACCTACGAGAAAACGGCGGTTGGCTTTTATTTGTCGGGGCATTTGTTTGACGCGGTCGAGCTCGAAGTGCGCAAGTTCGCCAAGCGCAAGATCGAAGACTTGATCGATTCACGCGAGCCGCAACTCATCGCGGCCATCGTCAATGACCTGCGCGTCATCAATGGTCAGCGCGGCAAACTGGCCTTGTTCAAGCTCGACGACAAGACGGCCGTGATTGAAGCCACCGCTGATGAAAACGTGCTCAACGCCCACCGCAATCAACTCAAGGACGACGAGCTGGTCATCGTTCAGGCCAGCTTGCAGCCGGACCGTTTTGCCGGTGGTTTTCGCCTCAAAGTCACACAGGTCTGGGACTTGGAAGAAGCGCGCTGCCGCTTCGGTAAATACTTGCGAGTGGCCGTCAATGGCAGCGCACCCGACATTCAGCGTCTTATCAAAGACTTCCCGCCGAGGCGAGAAATTTCAGCCTTGGATGAGAGCGAGGTCTTGCGCGGCTTGTCGGTGCGCTTAAGCCTGCGCCGCGATGGTGCGACGGCTGAACTGCAACTCGGCGATGCTGCGAAGTTCTACCCGACCGATGCCGCACTGGCCAGCTGGATGGCACAGGCGGATCGGGGCTTGGCGCAGGTGATTTACGAGTAGCGGGAACTGCTTCTTTTAACTCAGTTAAAGCATCTCGACTGAACTTGAGCAGATGTTGTCAGAAATCTTATTTAACCTCTGTGTCATGAAAAATATGCACCTCGCGTTGCGGAAATGGAATGGTGCAACCGCCTTGTTCCAAGCCTTCTTTGCAGCGTTGAATCAAGTCCAGCTTGGTGTCCCACCAGTCGGTGCGTGAGGTCCAAACGCGGAACAGGATGTTGACGGAGTTGTCGCCTAAAGATTGCACTTTGATCAAAGGGGCCGGGTCTGTCAGGATGCGTGGCTCATCTGCGGCTATCTGGAACAGAATTGTGAGTGCAGTGTTGGTGTTGTCGCCGTAAGAGATCGCATAAGACTCGTCAATGCGGCGAATGTCTTGGTCTGTCACTGACAGGTTGACGATGGTCTGGCCCCATATTTTCGAATTCGGCATGAACACAATCGGACCTTCCGGTAAATGCCCTTTGCAGATAAAGAAGCCTAGTGCATCAATGATGTAAACCTGACCTTCCAGCTGTACGGCATCGCCAATCTTGAATGGCCGGAAGACCAGAATCATCACCCCCGCCGCCACGTTGCTTAACGTGCCCTGCAAGGCCAGGCCGATGGCCAGACCGGCTGCACCGAGAAGTGCAATCAGGCTGGTGGTCTCGACGCCGAACCGGTTCAGTACGGCAATCAGCGTGAAAATCAGCACGACAACGCGGACTATTTTCCCGGGCAGATGATGGAACACCGGGTCAATCCTGCTGGCTTTTTGCATCGCTCCGTCGATGATGCGGTTGAGCCAGCCTGCGGCCAGATAACCCGTGATCAGCGTTGCGATGGCGCCGACGACACTGATGCCATATGTGAATAGATAGTCGGTCATGAGTTCAAGGTTGGTACTGATGGGGTGCTCATTTCTGTGATGTTGTACTGTTGATTCACGCGTGTAGGGAAGTTACTTTACTTTTTTCAGCGTAACAAGGAGGGAATAACCACACGATCTGCCGGCTTCGTGCCGTTCAAGGTGTCGTTCCAAGTGCCGTTGTGGTCCCGGCGGCGAGGGCATAATTGGAAACTGGCTTTTTTGCTCATCGCGGCACTTTGATTGCGACCAATCCTCGGCTGTAACAGGAACTTTCAGATGTTTGATTTCATTCGCAAGCACACCAAAATCACGATGTGGTTGCTTTTCTTGTTGATCGTGCCGTCTTTCGTCTTGCTCGGCTTGAACGATCACAACCGCTCCGGTGACAGCAGTGCCGCAGTGGCGCGGGTCGATGGCAAAAACATCACGCAGGCCGATTGGGATGCAGCACACCGTGTCGAAGTCGACCAGATCCGTGCGTCTATGCCCACGATCGACATGAAGCTTCTAGACTCTCCTGAAGCGCGCTACGCCACGCTCGAACGGATGGTGCGCGACCGCGTGATGTCGGCGGCTTCCGCCAAGGCACTGCTGACCACCAGCGACCAGCGGCTGGCGCGTGAGTTACAGGGCAACCCGCAAATTGCTGCGTTGCGCAAACCGGATGGTTCGCTCGACATGGAGCGCTATCGTCAATTGGTGGGTGCCCAAGGCATGACCCCCGACATGTTTGAGGCCAGCGTACGTGCTGATCTGTCGACCCGACAGGTCATGACTGGCGTGACTGCTACTGGTTTTTCTTCAGCTGGCGTCGCCGACTCGGCGCTCAACGCTTACTTTGAAAAACGCGAATTGCAAATTGCCCGCTTCAGCCCGGCTGTCTACGCTGCCAAGCTCAAGCCAACGGATGAAGAACTGGAACAGTATTACCAAGCTAATCAGACCCTCTTCAGGGCGCCGGAACAGGCCAGCATTGAGTACGTGTTGCTGGACGCCGACGCGGTCAGCAAGACCATCGTCGTCAACGCGCAAGACCTGAAGACTTATTACGAACAAAACATTGAGCGGTTGAGTGGGCCTGAAGAGCGCCGCGCCAGCCACATTTTGATCAATGCACCTAAAACCGCACCGGCCGCCGAGCGTGCAGCCGCCAAGACCAAGGCCACCGAATTGCTGGCGCTGGTGCGCAAGACGCCTGAGACTTTCGCTGACACAGCCCGCAAGAATTCGCAGGACACCGGCTCTGCTGCTAGAGGCGGCGACCTTGACTTTTTTGCCCGTGGCGCCATGGTCAAGCC
>CANFZL010000179.1 GCA_947451205.1 Comamonadaceae bacterium | reverse complement strand
TCGTAATAGTTCACGCCGAGGCAAATGATCTTGCCGGGCTGCGGCACGCAGGGCGCCAATGTGACCGCGTCAAGTCGGGTTGGCGTGGCGGCGGTCGCACGCGCCTTGACGTCGGCCATCAAGTTGGGTTGAGTGGCCGACAAGGCGATGAATTCGCGCAAAGTAGACGGTAACTGGCTGCCCAGTTGGCGACTGTCAACGACGCCCTCTGCGCCAACTAAAACACCCCAGCCTGGAGTCACTCCGGCGCGGTAACTGACAAAACGCATTGCATTTCCTTTTTTATTAAATTAGAAAGTTCACTGAACCTGGATTTTGAGATCTTTGACCAGTCGGCCCCATTTGCCCACTTCGCTTTCGACGTAGCGCCGCAGCGTCGGACGGTCCATCCGGATAGCTTCGAGCGACAGTGTTTCAAAGCGGTCTTGCAAGGACTTGGCGCCCAAAGCCTTGTTGATTTCGCTGTTTAGAAAATCGAGCACGGCGGGTGGAGTTTTGTTGGGCGCAAAGACGGCGAACCACGTGTTGGCTTCGAAGTCTTTGTAGCCCAGTTCAGCCACCGTCGGCACATCAGGCAGCGCCGGACTTCGCTTCAGGGACATGACCGCAATGGGGCGTACTTTGCCCGTTTTGGCAAACGGCACGGCTGGCGGCATCGAGGTCGAGGCAATAGGCACCTGACCGCTGACCACGGCGTTTGTCGCCGCTGCCGGCTGAAACGGCACATGCGTGATATCAACCTTGGCCAGTCCTCGGAACAGCCACTCAGCACCCAAATGCGTCGTCGTGCCATTGCCTGACGATGCATACGCCATCGTTCCATTGCGGGCCAGCGCCAGCAACTCCGGCAGCGTGGTGGCCTTGACGTCGGGATGCACGTACAACAAGTTAGGCGTAAAGCCCCCCATCGCCACCGGCTGCAAATCATTCAGCGCGTCATACCCTGCGTGGCTGAACAGATTGGGATTCACCGCGTAAGCAACGCTGTGAAAGAGCAAGGTATAGCCGTCGGCGGGCCCATTCATCACGCCTACCGTGGCAATGTTGCCACCCGCACCCGGCTTGTTTTCGATGATCACCGGCTGGCCCAGCGAGACGGACAACTGCTCACCAATCAAACGCGCCACGATGTCGGTAGAGCTCCCCGGCGCAAAAGCGACGACGAAACGAATCGGCTTTTCGGGAAACGCCGCGTGGCTGATTCCGACCATCGACAAAACGGCCAACAGGCCAACTGCAAATCGTTTCATGGGGGTTCCCCTTGGTTATTGCGATCCAAATTTTATCGACAAAATATCCATTTGAAATTTTTATCGATAAATTTACAAGCCAAAACTCAGTAGCTCGAACGACCGCCCGAAAGATCAAATACCGCGCCGGTAGAAAAAGAGCATTCCTCAGTGCACAGCCAAGCCACCATAGAAGCCACTTCTTCGGGCGTCCCAAAACGACCCATGGGAATCTTGGACAGCATGAAAGCGATATGTTCGGATGACATTTGGTCAAACATCGCGGTCTTCACCGCAGCCGGTGTGACGCTGTTGACTCGCACATCTGAATCGGCCAACTCCTTACCTAAAGATTTGGTCAATGCGATCACCGCAGCCTTGCTCGCGCTGTAGGCACTGGCATTCGGATTACCGTCTTTACCAGCCACTGAAGCGATGTTGACAATGCGGCCGTAATTGTTGGCGCGCAGGTGCGGCACCCACTCACGGCAACACATGAAAAGACCGGTGAGGTTGATATCCATAACCTGCCGCCAGTCGTCCACCGGATAGTCCCAGAGCTTGACGTTAGGCCCTGTCACGCCAGCACTGTTGACGAGAGCGTCAACCTTTGGTGATATCAGCAGTGTCGCCTTGACGGCCGCCTGCACTGAAGCGTGCTGCGCCACATCAACCGTCACCGCCGAGGCTTTTGAGCCCAACTGAATTGCCGCATTTTCAGCGGCTACTCGGTCACGATCCCAGAGTGTCACACTGCCACCAGACTGCAGCAAGCGCTGCGCAATGGCATAACCGAGGCCAGTAGCCCCACCCGTCACAACCGCATGGCGGCCTTTGAAGTCAAGCTGGTTCATATGGTCATACCTCCATCAATGTTGTAGTGTTGACCGGTGACAAAGGCTGACTCATCGCTGGCCAGAAAAACCACCAAAGGTGCAATTTCATGCGCCTTGGCAAGCCGCCCCATCGGTTGACGGGCAATGAAGTTTTTCCGCGCCTCGACTGGATCTTCAAACACATTGATGCGATCCTGCAGCGACGGTGTGTCAACCGTTCCCGGACAAATGCAATTGCAGCGCACGCCCTGCATCACATAGTCAGCGGCCACACTTTTGGTCAGGCCAATCACCGCAGCCTTTGAGGCGCCATACACAAAGCGGTTGGGTAAACCCTTGATGCTGACGACGCTGGCCATATTAATAATGCTGCCACCACCCTGCCCAGCATTGTTCAGGAGCATCTTGGGTAACGCGGCCTGAATCATCCAGAACTGTGATCGAACATTGAGATTGAAAGCGAAGTTCCATTCGTCGTCTGTGGCTTGCAATATGGAACCCGCATGAACAAAACCAGCGCAATTAAAAAGCACATCCAACACAGGTATTTCATTCACCATCCTGACAATCGCGGCCTTGTCCATGACATCTAGCGCACGGGTCTGAATGTTGGGCTGACCGGCGTAATCGGCCAGCAATTTTTCATTCACATCAGTGGCCCAGACGTGGGCCCCAGCAGCGGCCATTGCCAAAGCACTGGCCTTGCCGATGCCCTGTCCAGCGGCAGTGACCAAGACAGTTTTTCCTTGAAGTCGCATTCAATCCCCTTGAGTTAATGAAAAATAGTTGATGAACTGAAATGAAAGCTCGACGCGCTACAGGGTTTAGCCGGATGCGCACAAAGTCGTAATCATGGGATTATTAATTGGTCTTACCACTTGTCCAATTCTGGCTAACCCTTAATCCACTGCTGCATTCACTTCATGCCACTACAAGCCGTCGAACCCAAACGACTGTATCGACAGATTGCAGAGCAATTGCGGTCGTTGATTGGCCAAGGCGAATTCACAGTGGGCAGCCGATTGCCGGCAGAGCGCGACCTGGCCAAGCAACTCGGGGTCAGCCGACCTTCAGTACGAGAAGCCTTAATTGCACTGGAGGTCGATGGTTGGGTGGAGGTGCGCACCGGCTCTGGCGTTTACGTTTTGAACCGCAGCAAGCGCACCAAGTCAAAGCCACTCACTACGCCAGAGTGGGGGCCCCTGGAATTGATACGGGCACGAAAACTGATAGAGGGCGAAATTGCAGGCATGGCGGCGCTACAGGCCAAACGCAAAGACATCGTCGCCATGCGGGGCGCCCTGGACATGATGATTGACGAGGCCGGGCGCGGTGTATTACCGCTTGAAGGCGATCGGGCTTTTCACACCGCCATTGTTGAAGCCTGCGGCAATGTGGTTCTAACTGAAACAGTACAAGGCTTCTGGGATTCACGTCGAGGCCCCTTGTTCATGCGCCTAGGCGGACATTTCGAAACATTGAAATCATGGCAATCGGCTATTGGCGAGCACGAAGCGATTCTGGACGCCATCAAGGCCCACGACAGCACCGCTGCGCGCACCGCTATGCACACCCACATGGACAAGTCCCACGCCCGATTCAGTGCGAGCTGGCGTCGTGCAAAAAACGGTTCTTGAGAGCTAAGCCATTCAAGTATTTGTATTCAAAACTTTTAATAACTGAGGAGACAAAATGACAAAACGATTGACAATAAAAACTCTCACGCTGTGTGCCCTGCTCGCCGGCATCACGGGCAATTTCAGCTTGGCTCAAGCGCAAACGAAGCTGAAATGGGCACATGTCTACGAAACCTCCGAGCCCTTTCATAAATGGTCGGTCTGGGCAGGTGATGAAATCAAGAAACGGACCAACGGACGCTACGAAGTCCAAGTTTTCCCGGCCTCCTCGCTGGGCAAAGAATCAGACATCAATCAAGGCATGACACTGGGCACAGTGGACATCGTTCTGACGGGCGCCAGCTTTGCCGCATCAAGCTACCCACCGCTGGCCGTAACCTACTTTCCGTTCATCTTCCGCGATGCAGAGCACCAACTCAAATACGCCAAGAGCGATGTCTTCAAGGAACTGGCCCAGGGCTACGACAGCAAGAGCGGCAACCACATCACCGCCCTGAACTATTACGGTGCACGGCACTTGACATCGAATCGGCCTATCACCACGCCCGAAGACATGAAAGGGCTGAAGATCCGCGTACCAGATGCACCGGCCTACTTGGCTTTCCCTAAATCGCTAGGTGCCAACGCCACACCGATTGCCTTCGCCGAGGTCTATCTGGCTTTGCAAAACGGCACGGTAGATGCACAAGAAAACCCACTGCCGACCATCATGGCTAAAAAGTTTTTTGAAGTGCAGAAAAACATTTCGCTGACTGGTCACATTGTCGACTCATTGTTGACAGTGGTGGGTGGCCCGCTGTGGGCCAAGCTGTCAGCTGCAGACAAGGATATCTTCACAGCCGTGATGCAAGAAGCCGCTGAAAAAACAGGACGCGAAATCATTGCTTCCGAAG
This sequence comes from Comamonadaceae bacterium, assembly GCA_947451205.1. Classification (GTDB taxonomy): domain Bacteria; phylum Pseudomonadota; class Gammaproteobacteria; order Burkholderiales; family Burkholderiaceae_C; genus Polaromonas. The sequence goes on along the minus strand of CANFZL010000179.1, from coordinate 1,024 downwards.
CACGTCTGGTTGACGAGTTCAAGAAGAAAGGCCTCAATGTGATCACCGTAGACAAAAATGCATTCCGTGCGGCCGTGCTGAAAAATGCCAAACCGTCCGACTACGGCTATCGCCAGTCGGACTACGACCGCATCATTGCGATCAAGTAAGCCATGCAAGACCTTGATGCAGGCCCCAAGATCATGGGGGACGATGGCGAGTTCCACATGCAGGACGATGCGGTGGACCTCTCGGGCACAAGCCTTGAAGCTTGGGCAGCACTGGGTATTTTCTGGTTGTTGGGCGCCACCGTTTTCTACCAGTTTTTCACCCGCTATGTACTCAATGACTCGGCAGCCTGGACGGAAGAAATTGCGCGCTACCTGCTGATTGGCGTGGTATTTATTGGCGCCTGTATCGGGGTTAGCAAGAACAACCACATCCAGGTGGACTTCTTCTTCAAATTCATGTCGACCCGAATGGCCCGCATCATGTCGACCTTGGTCGATCTGCTGCGCGTCATATTTCTAATCGCATTTGCAGTACTGACCCTGATGATGATGATTCGCCTCAGTCATGCGCGCATGACGATGATTGATTTGCCAATGAATCTGGTCTACGGCTTCAGCTTGGTTGGCTTCACGCTCATGAGCTGGCGTGCAGTACAGGTCGCACGCCGCCACTGGAAACGCGGCTACAGCGTCCTTGAACGCCCCGAAACTTCTTTCGAAGACGCCTGAGAAATACACCCCATGCTGAAAATAATTTTTCTGTTACTGCTGAGCGGCGGCATACCGGTGGCGTTGGCCATGGCGGGTTCCGCGTTGGTTTATATCTGGTGGACAGGCAGCCTGCCGCCTTACGTTGTGATCCATCGGATGATCAGTGGCATCGATAGTTTCCCCTTATTAGCCGTTCCCTTCTTCATCTTGGCTGGCAACCTGATGAACAACGCGGGCATCACTAATCGCATCTATAACTATGCGCTGGCACTGGTCGGCTGGATGAGGGGCGGACTCGGCCATGTCAACATCTTGGGCTCAGT
>CANFZL010000178.1 GCA_947451205.1 Comamonadaceae bacterium | reverse complement strand
CTGCAAAGTGTCAACCTGGAAACCCTCTGGCGCGAGTCGGATGCCATCTCACTGCATTGCCCACTGACCAAAGACAACCAAGGCCTGTTGAACGCCGAGACCTTGGCCCGTTGCAAGCCCGGCGTGATCATCGTCAACACGGCGCGTGGTGGCTTGGTCAACGAAGCTGACTTGCTCGCAGCGGTTCAGTCGGGTCAGGTGAAAGCGGCGGCACTGGACAGTTTCGCGGTTGAACCGATGACGGCTCAGCACCTGTTTCAACACCAGCCCGGCTTCATCCTCAGTCCGCACATTGGCGGTGTCACCAGTGATGCCTATATCAACATGGGCACCGCCGCAGCGCGCAACGCACGCGCTGTGATTGAGGGTGCCGCCCCTGAGTCACTGGTCTGAGTAAGGCGGCGCACATGACATCTTCACCACGCTGGAAAAAACCCCCACCGGGCAGCCGATGGGGCGAGTTCGGCACAGACGATCAACTCGGCCGCATGAACCTGGTGGATGCCGCCAAAGTTTTGCAAGGTGTGGCAGAAGTCAAAGAGGGACTGCGCTTTTGCCTTTCTCTGCCGCTGGATGTGCCTGGTGGCATGGCGCTGAACCCGCGTCGACTGCCGCCACAACGTTTCTCCACTTTGCGTGATGGACAGAGCGCTGGCCAGCAGGGATTTTGCTGGTCATACGCCAGCGAAGATGTAGACACAACAGACGTGGTGTGCGACGACGTGCTGCTGATGAACACCCAGTACTCTACGCAGTGGGATAGCTTGGCTCACATGGGAAGTCGTTTTGATGCGGATGATGACGGTCATGCCGAGGCCGTTTTTTACAACGGCTATCGCGCGGGTGTGGACATTCATGCCGCAACCGAAGACCCCCATGCCATCGCCGATTGGGCACGTTTTCCCGGCCCCAATGCGGCGGCCCTTGGCATTGAAAACTTGGCCGATCATGGTGCACAAGGGCGCGGTGTGATGGTCGATCTTGAACACCATGTCGGACGTCACCGGGAGGCCGTCGGTTACGAGCGATTGATGCGCATCCTTGACGCGGACAAGGTGGAGATTGAGACCGGAGACATGGTTTGCCTGCACACCGGCTTTGGCGACATGCTGATGGCGATGAACCGTCAACCGGATGTCAAGTTGCTGCATGAAACCGGCAGCGGTCTGGATGGTAACGACCCAAAGCTGCTGAACTGGATCGTCGATGTGAAGCTGGCGTGTTTGATTTCTGACAACCCGGCTGTCGAACTGGTGCAAGCCAAACCGCTTGGTGCGGGCGACACGCGAATTCGCGGGCCTCGTTTGCCGCTGCATGAGCACTGCCTGTTCAAGAACGGCATCCACCTTGGTGAACTCTGGTGGCTGACACCGTTGGCGCGCTGGTTGCGCAGCCATGGCAGAAGCCGATTTTTATTGACCGCGCCACCGCTGCGCCTGCCCGGCGCTGCGGGTTCGCCGACAACCCCTATTGCAACGGTTTAAGCCCTATGAAGCCTCTAAAATATTTCCAAAAAATGATTCGACGCGTTCCTTTACTTGCCGCTGCGGGTGTGATGGTGGCTGGCCTGACGGGCAACGCTGAGGCACAAACCCCTGCGGCCTATCCCTTGAAACCTGTGCACTTGATCGTCGGATTTTCAGCGGGTGGTCCCACCGATGTGGTGGCGCGGGCCTTCGCTGATCACGCCACCCGGGCGCTGGGTCAGCCCTTCATTGTTGACAACAAACCGGGGGCGAACTCCATACTCGCGGCCGATGCTGTGGCGGCCAGTGTGGCTGACGGCTACACCTTGCTGTTGGGTGCAACCAACCACACCATGATCCCTGCGCTGTACAGCGCTCGGGTCAAGTTTGATGCGGTGAAATCATTCCAGCCAATTTGCACACTGGCGGCCAGTCCAACGGTGCTGGTGGTCGGCCCTGCGATGCCGGTCAAGACCTTGGACGGGTTTCTGGCGCAGGTCAAGTCACAGCCGGGCAAGAGGACATACGCAACGCCCGGCACCGGCAGCTCGGGACACTTTGCCAGTGAACAATTCACCCGCTTGACGGGCCTCGCCATGAACCATATTCCCTACAAGGGAGCGGCCCCTGCCGTCATCGATCTGATGGGCGGTCAGGTCGACAGCTCGTTCGCCACACTCGGTTCAGTGATGACGCAAGTGCAAGCCGGCAAGCTCACTGCGTTGGCGGTGTCATCTTCACAGCGCACAAGCTTGCTTCCCGGTGTACCGACCTTTGCTGAGGCGGGTGTCAGGGGTTATGCGGCCGACGCTTGGTATGGACTGCTTGCGCCAGCCAACACGCCGGCTGCAACCGTCGCTGTTTTGCAGCGTGTTGCCAGTGACTTTGCCCGCGCCCCTGCGACCTTGGAAAAAATGAACGGCCTTGGAATGGATGCTCAGAGCCTGTGCGGTGCACCCTTCACCGCGCAAATGGAGCGCGAAGTGGCCAGTTACAAACAACTCGCGCGAGAACTCAATTTGAAAACCGAATGACACCCGGTCATCCATTCTCCGACCAGCCATCGCTTGAAACCACTCTGATCAATTCAGGAAAAACCATGCTGACATTTGCCTCCTTGCCTCGCCTTTCATCTGTTGCGCTTTGCTGCGTCGCCACTTTTGCCATGGCCGCCGGCCTCCCGGCTTTCGCCCAAGACACTTGGCCGAACAAGCCGGTCAAAATCGTCGTGCCGTATGGCCCTGGCGGCGCGGTGGACGTGGTCACCCGCAAGATGGCACAGAAGCTGACCCAGCAAACCGGTCAGAGCTTCATCATTGAAAACAGACCGGGTGCCACGGGCACCATCGCCGTGTCGCAAGTGGCGCGGGCCGAACCCGACGGCTACACCTTGGTCGCCAACGACACGACCTATGCCTTGCTGCCGCATATTTTTAAGAAGCTGCCCTTTGACCATGCCAACGACCTGTTGCCTGTTGGCGCCTATGTTTTTGCACCTATGGCGTTGGTCGTCAATGCCAACAGTCAGTTCAAGACGCTGCAAGACCTGATCGCTGAAGCGAAGGCCCACCCGGGACAAGTCACCTATGGCACTGGTGGTGCCGGTACAACGCCGCATTTCGCCGCCGAGGCCTTAGGCTTGGCAACGGGTAGCAAGTTCATGCATGTGCCGTTCAAAGGGGCTGCCGAGGCGACGCAAGCGATCCTCAGCAAGACGATTGACATGCAGTTTGCATCCACCACGGGGGTCATGGGCAATGTCAAAGGCGGCAAGCTGCATTTGTTAGCCGTCAGCGGTGACAAGCGCTTGGCCGTGCTGCCAACCGTACCGACTTTTGCCGAGGCCGGCGTGAAGAACGTCGGCGTCGTGAACTGGACCGGTCTGTGGGCGCCGAAAGGCACGCCCACCGCTATTTTGAAGCGTCTTGAAAGTGAGATTGCAGTGGCCATGGCGTCGCTAGACATGAAGGAGTTTGCTGAAGGCATGGGTGCTGACCCTCGGCAAGTGAACGCAGCTGCCTTTGCCAAAATATTGCAAGACAGCACTTCCATGTGGGGCAAGATCGCAGCCAACACATCATTCGAAAAACAGTAAATTCTGAGGAGTTTTTTGCATGTTTCTTCTGACGCCGCCCGAGATTCGCGAGATGGATATTTTCACGCGCATGCCGACCCATTTCCGGCGTCATCAGAAAAGTGCGTGGTCTGAGGCCAACCGCGGTGGGCAGATCACTGATTCGTTTTTGGAGGGCCCGGTGTTTGATGACGCGGGCAACTTGTTTGTCTGTGACATCCCATGGGGTCGTGTTTTTCGGATTGATCCGGCTGGCGAATGGTCGCTGGTGGCTGAGTACGACGGCGAGCCGAATGGCATGAAGTTTATCGATGCAGACACGCTGCTGATCACTGATTACAAAAATGGTTTGATGGCACTGAAGATTCCCACCGGACAGGTCAGCCCTTACTTGGAAAGGCGCAACTCTGAGCGCTTTCGTGGCGTCAATGACTTGATCTTTGATGCGGCTGGCAATCTGTACTTCACCGACCAAGGGCAGACCGGTTTGCACGATCCAAGTGGCCGGCTTTATCGGCTTCAGCCGGATGGCAGACTAGACCTGTTGTTGTCGAATGTTCCCAGCCCGAACGGCGTCGCACTGTCAGCCGATGGCAAGGTGCTGTTCCTTGCGGTGACGCGCGGCAATTGTGTTTGGCGTGTGCCCTTGCTGCCTGATGGCAGCGTTGCCAAAGTCAGCCAGTTCTTCACCTCGTATGGCCCGAGTGGGCCAGATGGTTTGGCGGTCGACACGCAAGGCCGACTGTTGGTTGCCAATCCGGGCTTGGGCTACGTGTGGGTGCTCAATCAGCGCGCTGAGCCGGTCATTGTTTTGCGCGGCCCAGCAGGGGCTTCAACCACCAACATTGCTTTTGGCGGGGTCGATCGAGATGTGCTCTTTTGCACCGACTCTACACATGGCCACATCTTGCGTGTGTCCATGGACGTGGCGGGGGTGCCTTTGTCGCGCGGAACGGCTCCGTTGGTGTCGCTTTGATGAAATTTCAGTTCGGCAGAAACTTCCCAGGGTTCATTAACTTCTGTGGATCAAGCGCATTTTTAACCCGCCGCATCACGTCAATCTCAAGCGGTGTTTTGTACAGCGCCATTTCGTGATTTTTGAGTTGCCCCAAGCCGTGTTCGGCGCTGAATGAGCCTTGCATGCGGGCCACGATGTCGAGCACGATGACGTTGACGCGGTCGGTTTCTGCTTGCCACTCTTTGTCACTCATGCTGGCCGGTCCTGAAACATTGAAGTGCAGGTTGCCGTCGCCCAAGTGGCCGTAAACAATCGGCCGAACATCCGCGTAAGCGGCGTGGAGTAGGGGTAAAACTTCGTCAATGAAGGCCGGCACGCTGGAGACGGGCACGGCGATGTCGTGCTTGATATTGCCGCCGTCGTGTTGCTGGGCTTGGCTGATGTTCTCGCGTACCTTCCACAGCTCTTTGGCTTGCGCTTCAGAGGTGGCGACCATCACATCGTCGATGACGCCGCGTTCTAATGCGATTTCAAGGGCAGCCTGAAATGCGCTGTCCAGCGCAGCTTGCTCACCGCCATCGCTGGCTTGCATCAAGACATGCCAAGGGTAGGGCGCTGCAAACAGCGCAGGCGTGGCGGGAAAATACCGCTTGACCATGGCCACGCTGGCGTCGCTCATCAACTCAAAAGCAGTGAAGCGGTCACCCATCGCGCCGCGCATCAGGCCGAGTAATTCCAAGGCTTTTTGCGGCGTCTGAAACGCTGCAAAAGCCACGGCTCTGGAGCGCGGCGCAGGGAACAGTTTGAGCACCGCAGCGGTGATGACGCCTAGCGTGCCTTCCGAGCCAATGAACAGGTGTTTCAGGTCGTAGCCGGTGTTGTCTTTGCGCAAGGCTTTGAGCAGGTTCAGCACTTGGCCGTCGGGCATCACCACTTCCAGGCCCAAGACCAGGTCGCGCGTGTTGCCGAAGCGCAGCACCTGCACGCCGCCTGCATTGGTGGCGATGTTGCCGCCAATCTGGCAGGAGCCTTCAGCGCCCAATGACAGCGGAAACAAGCGGTCGTGCTGGGCGGCGAGTTCTTGCAATGTTTGCAGCACGCAGCCGGCTTCTACCGTCATGGTGTTGTTCAGGGGCGAGAT
>CANFZL010000177.1 GCA_947451205.1 Comamonadaceae bacterium | reverse complement strand
CTTTTATTCGCCGCCCTGCCACGGGACTCAAGGAGCTGAATTGCAAAAAACCATACTCGCTACCGACTTGGACGGTACCTTTCTGGGCGGCTCAGATGCGCAGCGCACCGAGTTGTACGACTGGATCCTGGCGCGCCGCGACGAGATCGTGTTGATTTACGCCAGCGGCCGCAGCCTGAGCGCCATGCAAGACGTGCTGACGGGCTTGCCGCTGCAGCCCGACCACATCATTGCCGACGTTGGCACCAGCTTTTACACCGGACCGCAGTACCTACCGCATGACGGCATGGAAGCTTGGCTCGATAGCAGCTGGGCAACCGACGCCCGAGAGCGGATTCATGCCGTGCTGCATGACCATCCCCATCTGAAGGCCCAGTCGCACATCGAAGGCCGACGGATTTCTTGCTTTTACACCGACGAAGCGCTTGCGTTGGCTGCGCGCAAAGCCGTTGAGCCGCTGGGCTTTGACGTACTGCTGTCGGACAACAAATATTTCGATGTCTTGCCACGCGGTGTGCAAAAGGGCCCAACCCTGCTGCGCACCTTGCACGCGCTAAATCTGCCGCCTGAACGCACGCTGGTGGCGGGCGACACCCTGAACGATTTGTCGCTGTTTCAGACCGGTCTGGCAGCGGTCGCCGTGGCCAATCGTGAGCCCTTGTTAAGTGCTGCGATTGCCGACTTGGCCCATGTGCATCAAAGTGAGCTGGATGGCGCCGGTGGCGTACTTGAAGCCTTGCGCCGCTTTCACTGAAGGAATAAAAAAATGAACACCCAACTGGTCGTCGTCTATCACCGTCAACCTTACGAGGAGGTCATCGAAAACGGCAAGCCCGTATTGCGTGAGCCGCGCAGCCCAAATGGCATCATTCCGTCCATTAAAGGCTTTTTCAGCCAGGTCGACAAAGCCGTCTGGGTCGCCTGGAAAAAAGCCCCAGTCGGCAAAAAAGGAAAATTCGAGCGCCGCATTACCATGCAGGAAAGCACAGGCGACTACGACGTCGTGCGCCTGCCGTTGAATGCCACCCAGATCAGCCAGTTCTACCATGTGGTGTCCAAAGAAGCGCTGTGGCCGGTGCTCAACTCGTTCCCTTGGTTGTACTCGACAGAAAACACCGATTGGGCGATGTTCAGGGAAGTCAACCGACTGTTTGCTGAAGCCGCCTGCGAACAAGCGGCGCCGGGTGCGGTGGTCTGGATTCATGACTACAACCTATGGCTGGTGCCGAAGTTTGTGCGCCAGATGCGGCCTGACCTGAAGATCGCCTTCATGCACCACACGCCGTTCCCAGGTCCCGACGTGTTCAACATCATGCCGTGGCGTGACGAAATTCTCGGCAGCTTGCTGGATTGCGACATGGTCGGTTTCCATGTGGCGCGTTACAGCCAGAACTTCTGCGCCGTGGCCCAAGGCCTGCGCAGCGGCATCACCCGACACGAAGAGCCGCTGCCCGACGCGATCAGCACCAACGGACAAGGCATGTCCGAGCCAGTGGTAGCCAGCAGCTTAGAGTACCAAGGGCGCAGCATTCTGATTGACACGTGGCCGATCGGCACCACGCCGGACCGGATCATCGCCGCGGTGGAGTCCGAGGCTGGTCTGGCCTGTACGGAAAAAATGCGCAGCGACCTGAACTCCGAAATCGTGATTGTCTCGGTCAGCCGGGTGGACTACGCCAAAGGCACGCACCAGCAGCTCGACGCGTTTGACCGGTTGCTGCGCCGTCGGCCGGAGCTGATTGGCCGCGTCAAGCTGCTGCTGGTGACGGTCTCTGCCGCCGATGGGATGGAGGTTTACAAAGCCGAGCAACGCAAGATTGAACAACTGGTGGGCCGCATCAATGGGCATTTCGGCTCCATGAGCTGGCTGCCCATCATGCTGTCGACCACACCGCTGCCGTTTGAAGAGGTGGTTTGTGCCTACCGGGCTGCCGATATCGCCTGGATCACCCCGCTGCGAGACGGCTTGAATCTGGTCGCCAAAGAGTATGTGGCGGCCAAAAATGGTGAGCCTGGCGTGCTGGTGTTGTCTGAGTTTGCGGGCTCCGCCATGGAGCTGAAAGACGCCGTGCTGGCCAACCCCTTCAGCCGTGACTCCATGGACGAGGCTATCGACAAGGCGATCGACATGCCTGAAGAAGAACGCCGTGCCCGCATGCAGAGTCTGCTGGCGCATGTCAAGAAATATGACATCGGCTACTGGACCCGGCATGTGATGGCTAAGTTTGCCAAGTTGACGGCTTCAGGCAAGTGAGGTGAAGGCTGCCGCTGACCCGGCGGCCTTCACCGTAAAATCAGCAGATGCTATCGATTAAAAAAGACTTGCTCGCAGCTTTGGCTGCCGGGCTGGAAGAACTCTCCCCTGGTGCTGGCGACAAAGCCGCTTTTGAGTCCCCTAAAGTGGCGGCTCATGGCGATTTGGCCTGCACGGCTGCCATGCAATTGGCCAAACCCCTCAAGCTCAATCCGCGTCAAGTTGCCGAGAACCTGCGCACGGTGTTGCTGCAGGCGCCGGCTTTTGAGCGCTGGGTTGACGCGATTGAAATCGCCGGGCCGGGTTTTCTGAACATCCGGCTCAAGCCTGCCGCCAAGCAGGAAACCGTGCGTGAAGTGCTGCGCAGCGGCACCGCTTACGGCCAGCAGCACCTGGACACCCAGCCGCGCATGATCGTCGAGTTTGTCTCGGCCAACCCGACCGGCCCGCTGCACGTCGGCCACGGCCGACAAGCCGCCTTGGGCGACGCGATTTGCAATCTGTACGCGACCCAAGGCTGGGACGTTTACCGCGAGTTTTATTACAACGATGCGGGTGTGCAAATCCACACGCTGGCCACCAGCACGCAAGCGCGCGCCAAAGGCCTCAAGCCCGGGGACGCCCAGTGGCCAGACCCAGCCTACAACGGCGACTACATCGACGACATCGCGCGCGACTTCATGGCTCAAAAAACCGTGCGTTCAGACGACCGCGAATACACGGCGTCAGGCGATATCGAAGACCTCGACGCGATTCGCCAGTTTGCCGTGGCCTACCTGCGTCACGAGCAAGACTTGGACCTGAAAGCTTTCTCGGTCAGCTTCAACAACTATTACCTCGAGTCCAGTTTGTACAGCTCGGGCCGGGTTGAACAGACCGTCGGCAAGCTGAAAGAAGCCGGCAAAACCTACGAGCAGGATGGCGCGCTGTGGCTCAAGTCGACCGACTACGGTGACGACAAAGACCGCGTCATGAAAAAGAGCGACGGCAGCTACACCTACTTTGTGCCCGACGTCGCCTACCACCTGGCCAAATGGGAACGGGGTTACACCCGCGCCATCAACATCCAGGGCATGGACCACCACGGCACGATTGCCCGCGTGCGCGCCGGTCTGCAGGCGGCGGGTGCCGGCATCCCCGCCAACTACCCCGACTATGTGTTGCACACCATGGTGCGCGTGGTACGTCACGGCGAGGAGGTGAAAATCTCCAAACGTGCTGGCAGCTACGTCACGCTGCGCGACCTGATCGAGTGGACTAGCAAAGATGCCGTACGTTTCTTTTTGCTCAGCCGCAAACCGGACACCGAATACGTCTTCGACATTGATTTGGCCCTGGCTAAAAACAACGAAAACCCGGTCTACTACGTGCAATACGCCCATGCGCGCATTTGCTCGGTGCTGCTGCGCCATGCGGGGCTTGACGATGACGACATCAAAAGCATGTTGCCAAGTGGACAAGACGAGCAGCAGTTCAGGGCCGAGCGCGTGTTGGCGATTGCCGACGAGCTACGCAGCGTTGACGTCTCGCCGTTGGACAGCCCGCAGGCTCAGTCTTTGATGCTGCTGCTGGCCAAATACCCGGATATGCTGAGCAACGCCGCCAGCGGTTTTGCACCGCATGACGTGGCGTTTTATCTGCGCGAATTGGCCGCTAACTACCACAGCTACTACGACGCCGAGCGTATCTTGGTCGATGACGAAGATGTCAAGCTGGCAAGGTTGGCGCTGGTGGCAGCGACGCGCCAGGTGTTGCACAATGGTTTGCAAGTGCTGGGCGTGAGCGCACCGGCCAAAATGTGAAGAGACTGACTATGAAAAAGCAACGCGGGGGAACCCTTCTGGGGGTCATCATGGGCGCCCTGCTCGGGTTGGGTGCGGCCTTAGCGGTGGCCGTTTACATCACCAAAGTGCCGATGCCGTTCATGAAAAAAACGCCAGTCATCGCAGCAGAAAACGAAGCTGCTGAGGCGCAGAAAAATCGTGACTGGGACCCCAATGCAGGTTTGGCAAACCGTCCAGCAGTTAAGCCTGTACCTGCCGACGCAGCACCAACTGTTGCTGTCCCTTCTGCTGATCCGTTGGGTGACTTGGCTAGAGCCAAGGTTGACTCTGCAGCAGGATCTACCTCCCCATCTCCGCTAACACTGCCGGCCTTGTCTCCATCGGCACAGCCCGCGCTGCCATTGGCAACGCAGACGGCAGGCGCAGACCCTTTCAATTACTTTGTGCAGGTTGGTGCATTTCGCACGCCCGAAGACGCCGAGCAGCAACGCGCCAAGTTGGTGCTGATGGGTTTGCAGCCACGTGTCAGCGAACGTGAGCAGTCGGGTCGTTTGGTGTACCGCGTTCGCCTCGGCCCGTTCGATAAAAAAGACGATGCCGACAAAGTCAAGGTCAAACTCGACAGCAGCGGCATTGAAACCGCGCTGGTGCGCGTTCAAAAATAACTCATCGTTGAGGAAAACATAAATGCAAAGACGTGAATTTTCGCAAGCCGCTATGTCTGCGGCTACCTTGGCGGGCCTTTCGGCCGCATTGCCTTTGACGTCCTATGCACAGGGCAAGCCGCCCGCCGAGGGCACCGAGTATTTGCTATTGGACAAGCCGGCGCCGGTCGAGGCTGCCGCCGACAAAATCGAGGTGGTCGAGTTCTTTTGGTACAGCTGCCCGCACTGCAACGTTTTTGAGCCGCAGTTTGACGCATGGGCTAAAAAAGTCGCCAAAGATGTGGTGGTTCGCCGCGTGCCCGTCTCGTTTCGGCCTGATTTTGAACCGCAGCAGCGTCTGTATTACGTGCTCGAAGCCTTGGGCAAAGTCGACGCCCTGCACAAAAAAGTGTTCTACGCCATCCACGTTGAAAAGCAAGCGCTCAACACGGCTGAGTCGGTGACGGCCTGGGCTGAAAAACAAGGCATCAACAAAGCCAAATTCACTGAGCTTTACAACTCCTTCCCGGTCAATCTGAAAGCCCGCAAAGCCACCCAACTGCAAGACGCCTTCAAGGTGGACGGCGTGCCTGCATTGGGAGTGGCTGGCCTTTACTACACATCGGGCTCTCTGGCTGGCACCATGGAGCGAGCGCTGACGGTCACCGACTACCTGATTGGGTTGGCCCGCAAGCGTAAATAACGCTAGACCAACGCTACGGCCGCGTTGTGGCATCTGCAAGTCAAAAATAGCCGCCTTGTGCTTGTAACAGGCGGCTATTTATATGGGCAATTCAACCTGTGGATGCGTGTGCTGGCTACAATTACCCATAAATTCCCAGCAAGATTCGTGCCCTTATGAACTATTTTTCTCCTCTGTTGATGACTATGGCCTTGTTGCTGGCAATTCCAGCCCTCGCTGAAAAGGCCGACCGCGACAAGCCAATGAATGCTGAGTCGGATGCGCTGCGCTATGACGACCTCAAACAGAGCAGTATCTTCACGGGCAACGTCATCATCACCAAAGGCAGCATTCTGATTCGGGGTGCACGCGTCGATGTCTTT
>CANFZL010000176.1 GCA_947451205.1 Comamonadaceae bacterium | reverse complement strand
TGTGCTCTAACAATAATGCCAACAAAGCTCCTGCACTCGCAGCCATGATTGAAGCCTTCATCGGCTTTAGCAATACAAAGCGTGTCGCCCGATCTTCTACACGCTGATAAAAACCGCTGGCAAATTTCGACCGTGGACTCTTGCCGTATGAGTGCTCCGCGGCATTGACTTTTGCAGAGACATCCACCACTTCATCTTTGGCCGCATCGACGGCTGACTGCAAAACTTCTTCGTTCAAGGGTCTGTGCATGACTTTCCTTGGGTGTGGCGCATCAGATGTGTGCGTGCTGTGGAGATCATGATTCATGACGCGAGCCCTCAAAAATTGTGATGCTGGCACGTTAGACCGTGAATCTGATCGCCCGTGTGAGCGATGAATCCAACACGGGGTCGGCACTGTCTGACATAGCGCGACGACTTCGCTGACAGCAGGTGGCGTTGGCCAACCCTCTACACACATCGAAGGATCACCTATCGTGAAGCTTGGGTTTTTGGGATTCCTCAAGCTCAGTCCATGACCTACAGGAATCCATATGTCCCCACCTCGACTTAACGTGAGCGATAAAAAACTGCCGAATTTGATCGTCAAGTATGACAAAGCCAGCACCCTGACAACGTCACAAGGCGTGCAGATTCCAGACAACCACCACTCGCTCAGGGCGGGGCCGCGCGGACCCACGCTGATGGAGGACTTCGTCCTGCGCGAAAAGCTCATGCACTTTGACCATGAGCGAATTCCGGAGCGGGTGGTTCACGCTCGGGGTGCGGCAGCACACGGTTTTTTCAAAGTCTACAAGCCCTTGTCGCAATACACGAGCGCCGATTTTTTGCAGAACCCTGCGGTTGAAACGCCGGTCTTTGTGCGTTTTTCTACTGCCGTCGGTTCGCGTGGCTCAGCAGACACAGTGCGCGATGTGCGCGGCTTTGCAGTTAAGTTTTACACGCAACAAGGCAACTACGACTTGGTCGGCAACAACATGCCGGTGTACTTCATTCAAGACGCCATCAAGTTCCCTGACCTCATGCATGCACTCAAGCCAGAGCCGCATCACGAGATGCCACAGGCCTCGTCGGCTCACGACACTTTTTGGGATTTTGTTTCACTCATGCCGGAATCCACCCACATGCTGATGTGGTTGATGTCCGACCGTGCCATTCCCCGCAGCTACCGCATGATGGAGGGCTTTGGCGTGCATACTTTTCGGCTGGTGAATCCACACGGTCAAACTTCTTTTGTGAAGTTTCACTGGAAGCCCAAGTTGGGCCTGCACAGCATGGCGTGGGACGAAGCGCAAAAGGTGTCAGGCCAAGACCCGGACTTTCATCGCCGTGATCTTTGGGAAGCCATTGAGAGTGGCCACTTTCCAGAATGGGAGTTGGGCGTGCAGTTGGTGGAGATGGGCAAAGTGGCCGAGCTAGGCATCGACATACTCGACGCCACCAAACTGATTCCTGAAGAGCTGGTGCCAATTTTGCCCATCGGGCGCATGGTGTTGAACCGCAATCCTGACAACTTCTTTGCCGAGACGGAGCAAGTGGCTTTCAACCCCGGACATTTGGTGCCCGGCATTGATTTCAGCAACGACCCCTTGTTGCAGGGCCGCTTGTTTTCATACGCCGACAGCCAGTTGTCGCGCATGGGCAGTCCTAATTTTCAGGCGCTGCCGATCAACCGGCCGGCGTGCCCCATGCATCATTTTCAGCGCGATGGCCTGCAACAAACGAGCGCTCGCCATGAGCGCGTGGCCTATGAGCCCAACACACTGGGGACTGGTGCGGAGTTTCGGGTGGACGGTTCTACACAGGGGTTTCACTCGTCCCCAGAGGCACTGGTGTCGCTCAAGTCGCGCCAGCAAAGCGCATCTTTTGACGATCATTTTTCACAGCCCACCTTGTTCTGGAACAGCCAAAGTCAAGCCGAAAAAGACCACATCGTGGGGGCCTTCCGCTTTGATTTGTCGAACGTCAAAACAAAAGAAATCAGACAACGCGCAGTGGACAACCTCGCACATGTCGACATGAAATTGGCAACCCGCGTGGCAGCACAACTCGGCATTGACCTCCCTGATCCTGCCGCAGCAGCGGGTCGGCTGGGTTACAGGCATCACGAGGCGAAGGCAGCCCTTCAGGATGCCCCTTCGTTGAGCATGATGGGACGCTACAAGCCCGACATCAGCACCCGCAAAATAGCCGTGTTGGTCGCCGACGGCATGGACATGATCTCGGTCAAGCGCGTGATGCAAGAGCTGACCGACGCGGGCCTGCAATGCAAAGTAGTGGCGCCGCACTTGGGCCACATTGGCACCGCCAGCGGCCGCACGTTGGCGGTGGATTTCACCTTCAGCAACACCTCGTCGGTGATGTTTGACGCAATATTGCTGCCAGGCGGGGAGGCCTGTGCCGACGAGTTGTGTCGGCTTGGTTCAGCTGTGCACTTCGCGCTCGAAGCCTACAAACACTGCAAGCCGATCTGCGCCATCAACGAAGGGGTGCGTTTGCTCAGCAGTTTGGGCTTCAGCGTGAGTGAGCAAAAAGACACCGCTTTGACGGTGCCAACGCCCGGCGTGGTGATCGCCGACAGCCAGAAAGCGATTGAAGGACAGATCAGCCAGGAGTTCATCTCCGCGATGCTCCAGCACCGGCACTGGGACCGCGTCAATCTGGATTCAGTGCCGGCTTAACGGCCTAAAGCTGTCGATGAAGCGGCGGGTCAGTGCGCGTGGCCCCACAGCAAAAAGGCGTCGCGCCCTTCTGCCACCAAGCTCACAGGTACACCCACCGGCAACAGCACTTTGGTCGGCACGTGGCCAAACGGCAAGCCCGTCAACACGCGCGCTTTGACTTGCGACTGCAACCACTGCACGACGGTTGCCAGCTTGAAGCCTTTGTCATGCGGCACCAGTTTAAAGCTGGTGAACTGGCCAAAAACAATGGCTTTTTGCTGCGCCAACACACCTGCATGCAGCAACTGCGTGAGCATGCGTTCGATGCGGTACGGGTGCTCATGCACGTCCTCTAAAAACAAAATACCACCCTTTATTTGCGGCAGATAGGGCGTGCCGACCAGCGACGACAGGACCGACAAATTACCGCCCCAGAGCACAGCGTTATTGACTTTGAAATCAGTTGATTTTTGGATCACTGTCAATACCTCTGTCACAGCCACTGCCGAAGGTTTAGGCAACTGCCAGCCAGCGCCCTCGCCTTGCCCACTCACCAAATCATCGAAGCAGGCTTCCATGATGTCGTCGGGTGTGCCTTCAACGCCAAAGTCTTCACCCAGAGCAGGACCTGCCCAACTGATGGCACCGGTCTTGGCGAGCAAAGCAGATTGAAACGCAGTGAAGTCACTCAGGCCGACAAACTGCGTGCCCTTGGTGATCGCTTTGGCCACCGCCTTGTAGTTGATGCCAGGCAAGATGCGCGTCAAGCCGTAGCCACCACGTGAAATCAGCGCGATGTCTGCACCGCTGGCCGCTGCCCGGTGAATGGCTGCAAGACGGGTTTCGTCATCGCCGGCAAAGCGCTGGTGGCTGGCCAAGGCGGACTCATCCACTTCGACCTCATGGCCCAAGGTTTTCAGTCGGGCGATGCCGCGTTTGAAACTGGCTTTGTCGCGCACGGCGCTGGAGGGGGAGTAAATGTAGATATGTTTTTTCACGAACGCAATTATCCCATTGGCTATCCAACGGACTGACCGGCACAGAGATCAGGGTGCGCTGAAAAACCGAACTGCCTCGGCGGCTGTGTCTGCGCCATGCTCGGGTAAAAAATATCCAATGCGCGAAAAAGCCCGCAATGCAGCACGGTGTCCGTTGTCGACAAAAGGCGCGTTGTAGGCGGCGCTTTCTTTGTCGATGGTGGCGGGCAAAGTGTTCAAGGTCAGCAGACCACTGTAACGCTGCGGCGCAGCCATCGGCAAGCTGAGGCTCAGCAACCCTGCCGAGTCCTGCAGCACCAACACCACGTTCTTCAGATCGAGCCGTTCAACCAATTCAAGCAGCGTCTGGCGATGAAAATCGACGTGGTGAAAATTGAATTTTTTGGGCTTGTCACTTTTCCCAAATCCGATCAAGTCGGGTGCAACCACGCGGTGACCGGCCGCCAAAAAAACCGGAATCATCTTGCGGTAAAGATAGCTCCAGCCCGGGCTGTCGTGCAGGCAAAGAAACGTCAGTGCCTTCGCCTCAGTAAGCGCGGCTTGACCGCCCGGCTCGTCCAGATAATGCATGCGAAGGCCAGCCAATGCCGGCAAGTCGCTGATGTAATGGGGCTGCCAAGGATAGTCAGTCAAGTTGTTGAAAGCAGCATCGGGCGTACGCAACGCGAAGTCTTGCAGGGGATGATTTAGACGTGCTTCTTCACGATGCAGAAAGCGCTTTTGACCAAAAAACGACTGCAACAAGGCCGCACTTTCTTCAGCCATGACACCGCCCTGTACGTTGGTCTGATGGTTGATGCGTACTTCTGCAAAGAGGTTCAACACAGAACCGGCTGCTCCGGTTTTGGGCTCCGTCGCCGCAAATACCACCCGCTTGAGTCGCGCCTGCAACATCGCACCACTGCACATGGCACAGGGCTCTAGCGTTACAAACATCTCGCAACCATCCAGCCGGTAATTGCCCAGCACCTTGGCGGCCGCGCGCAAGGCCACTATTTCAGCGTGCGCTGTCGGGTCATGGGCATCAATCGGCGAGTTGCGTCCGGTCGCGATGACCAACCCATTTTTCACAACCACCGCACCTACCGGGACTTCACCGGCGGCCATAGCGGCACGGGCTTCAGACATGGCGACGTGCATCATCTCGAGGTCACGCCCGTCAGGTGTGCTCATGCGGGGCGGTCCTTGAGACGGACCATCCATTCAGCCAGCGTGCGCTGATGGCTGCTGCCAGCCTCGTACATGCGCAGCGTAGCGTCATGTGCTTCGGGCCGGTGCTGGTTCAGCTTGAGCTTGCATTCATAGGCCGTCACGCGCATCTCGAACCCGACGATGCCGGCCAACATCTTGCGTTGGTAGTCGGCATCCAGCGAACGCCATTGCGCCGCGTAAGACGGCTCATGGTCGCCAATGAGCTTTTTCAGCAAGGCGTCTTTCGCCTCCGGCTCGTCAATGATCACGGCCTCAACCGTGCAGTGCACGGCCAGGTAGTTCCAGGTTGGCACACGCGCCAAGTCGGGATACACCTGCGGCGACAAATACGCATGTGCGCCCAAAAAAGTAACCACGGCTTTGGGCCGGGCCTGCAGGTAACGCCAATGCGGATTGCCGCGTGCAACATGACCCAGAAAAACAGGTGCAAGGCTATCCGACCCGTCAGATTTATCTTGCAACAGCAAAGGCAAGTGCGTGACAAAGGGCAAACCTGTGTCGTCTGTGCTGATGAGGCTTGCGAAGGGGTCAGCCTTAATTAACCGTACCGCGTGCTCGGTCCAGTCACCCTTGAAATGTGTCGGTAAATACATGAGGGAGAGGATAAGCCAAGACCGCTTTTGTCAGACAGTCTTGGCTAGAAAAACTGAATTTATTCCAGCTTCATCTCACGAATCACCGCCCGGAATTGATCCATCTGTCGACGCAGAATCGCGTCTTGCTCGGCGGGAGTTGAACCTGCAGGTTCCGCACCCAGATCGTTCAGGCGCTTGATCACATCCGGATGACGGACGGCTGCGACCACTTCACGATTCAAACGGTCAATGATGTCCTTGGGCGTTTTGGCCGGTGCAAACAGACCGTTCCAGCCTTCAAGCTC
>CANFZL010000175.1 GCA_947451205.1 Comamonadaceae bacterium | reverse complement strand
TTTTTGCGCTGCTGTGGTTCAAGCAAGTCATCGGTCTGCACTGGGTGCTGTCGTTTTACCCCTTTGGTTTCGCACTGCTGGCGCTGGCCTTGCCGGCAGAACGCCTCAAAGCCTGTGCCCTCGGTTTGGCGCTTTTCACCGGCTTGCATGTGTTGGTGGTGGCCGGTATCAGCATGAGCTCGCCCGCCGATTGGACAAAAACCAAGCTTTACCCGAGCATCGTGCGCAGCTTCGACGCGCAAGCGATTTTGAAACAAGTCGACGCGCCGGGTGTCGTGATCATGGCCGACGCCTACACGCCGGCGTCAATTTATGGGTTTGAGTTGCGCCGCTACGTGCCGGTGTTTGGTCCGGGCCGCTTTCATGCGCGGCAAGACGACATGCTGGTCGACTTCTCGTTGTACCAGGGCAAAACGGTCCGCATCATCCACGGCGGCCCGCCAGACCTGGCCAACTACCGTCCTTACTTCGATACGGTCGCTGTCAAGCCGATTGAGCAAAGTGGCGTGACGTTTTATGTGGTCGAAGGGCAGGGCTTTAACTTCCAGGCCTACCGCGACGGCGTGTTGGCGACGATTTTCAAGCGCTACTACAACATCCCTAGCTGGCTGCCGATGACTGGTTGCCCGTTTTGCGAGCGCTATTGCGGCCAGGTTCGATGCCCGAGGTAGACAAGCACGATCTTTGTGTGGCGGCGTTTGACTTCGACGGCACCCTCACACGCGGCGACACCCTGCTGCCTTTTTTGGCCACCGCGCTGGGCTGGCCGCGTTTTGCATGGGCGCTGCTGCGCAGCAGTCCGTACTTGGTCGGCCATGCGCTGCGGTTGGTGCGCAACGACATCGCCAAGGCGCGTTTGTTCAAGGCGACGCTTCAAGGCGTGCCCACGGCCGAAGTGCAGCGCTGGGCCGAACTTTGGGCCCGTGAACAATTGCCGGGGCAAATGAGGGGCGCGCAAGACCCGACGATGGCCCGGCTCGCTTGGCATCGGGCGGCGGGGCACTGCTGCGTCCTGGTCAGCGCCTCACCCGACATTTACCTTGAGCGTGCGGCAGCGGTTTTGGGCTTTGATGGCTTGGTCTGCACGCAGATGGAAATTGAACTCCAAGGGCCTGGTTCAGGTGAAGCGCTCACTGGCCGCATGAAAACGCCAAACTGCCACGGCGAACAAAAAGTCATTCGCTTGCAGGCTTGGCTGGCCGAGCGCTACGACGCAGCCGCATTGGCCAGCATGACGCTCTACGCCTACGGCGACACCTCGGGCGACAAACCGATGCTGCGCATGGCACAAAAAGCCTGGTATCGCGGCAAACCGTTCGCAGATTGATTGCCACGCTACGCTCGCAATGACGAACTTAAAAGCATCGAAATAACGAGCTTCAAAGCATCGAAATAACGAACCTGGCCGCTGCAAGCTAAAAAGCTCTGTCACTGCGAGCGTAGCGCGGCAGTCCATCCCTCTCCCCGAACCGTCCCTCAGTTCTGCAACTCCACACGCGCCAGCGCTACACCGAGTCGCTCCAGTGCATCTTGGGGCTGGCTGGCCACGGCTTGTTGATAGAGTTTGGTGGCTTCTTTGATTTTCTTCTGGCCTTCAAGCATGACCAATCCGTTGGCGTAGTCGATCAAGCTCACAGGTGAGTCGGGGTTGAGTCGCAGAGCCTGCTTGAAAAGGGCCATGCCGGTTTCTTTTTTGGCGCCGTAGGTCATGCCTGCGATTAGCGCGCCGACTTTGTCAATCACTTCCGCATGAAAAGACGCCAGCGCCAAGTGTGCGTCAGCGTGCGCGGGGCAGAGTTCAATCGTGCGGTTCAGGGCTTCTTTGACCTTGTTGCCTAAACCCTGGGCCATGCCCTTGGCCACACTGATGGCCTGGCTGTATTGGCTCAGCGCGTAGGCTTGCCAAAAAAATGCATTCGGGTTGTTAGGCACCAGCGCTTGCTGCGCTTTCGCACGAGCAGCGACTTCCAAAAACAAATCGAGTTTGGTTTTTTCACGTTTCTCCAAAAAACGCGCATACACGCTGGTGGCTTTGTTGGCGACGGTCACGCCGTCGCTGCCAGCTTTTAACCCCTTGGCTGCGGCTTGTTGAAAGTCGCCGTTGTGAAACAACACCCAAGCGTGCAGAACGTCGCCATCAACAGGCATCGGCTCGGCGTCCCCGCGGTGCAGGCGCGACCAATTGTGTTGCAGGCTGGCCGCGTCAAACTGCACGCCATCTGAGCTGATGAACGGGCTCCAAGTGGCCATGACGTTGTCTTCTGAGTTCATTTTTTATTTTTTCAGTCCTGAGTGTGTCACGTTCACAGGGGTTGGCACAGCGCTGCTGTACGCCGTCACCAGCGCCTGCAGATGCAGCCGCTGGCTGGGCTCAAGGTAGGGAATCAGCAGGTTGAGTACATGGTGCGCACCGCGCAACAAAGCCATTTGTGCGTGCTCGGGTTCCAGTGCGTGGCGCGGGTCGCGCACATACTCAAAGCTCAGCCAGTAGGTCAGCACCACCACCATGCTGGTGGCTGTGGGCTCGGCCTCTCGCGTATCCATCGTCATGGCGCGGTGATGCACCATGCTGTTTAGC
Organism: Comamonadaceae bacterium; assembly: GCA_947451205.1. Classification (GTDB taxonomy): domain Bacteria; phylum Pseudomonadota; class Gammaproteobacteria; order Burkholderiales; family Burkholderiaceae_C; genus Polaromonas. The sequence goes on along the minus strand of CANFZL010000175.1, from coordinate 3,219 downwards.
AGGGCTTTGACGGAGCGGGTTTTGTGCTCGATGACGCGCTGAAAATGCGTTTCAAGTTTGCGGTTCTTGCTCAGCAAGTCATTCAGGTCACGGTATAAAAACCGGTACTGCCAGATCAGCTCAAACAGCGAATGCATGAAGAACCATGCATCCTCTACATCGCGCACGCCTTCGCTGGCGCCGAGCAGTTCGTTAAGGGCTGCCTCGTAGCGGTCGAGTAGCGAGTTGATCAGCTCGTCTTTGGCCGGGTAATGGTAGTAAAGATTGCCCGGACTGATGCCGAGCTCTGCCGAGATCAGCGTGGTCGAGACATTGGGTTCACCAAAGCGGTTGAACAATTCCAGCGTCACCTCGAGGATGCGCTCCGCAGTGCGGCGCGGCGCTTTTTTCGCCATCTGCTTTCCTTCTCGGCTCTTTAGTTTGGAGCCACTCTACCTCAGGCCTCGGCTCTGGGTAAGTAGGGAAGGCCAGTAAATTTCAGGCGCGCGGCGTTTTTTTTGCCGGATTGACCGTCTTAACGGTCTTGGCTGTCTTGGCGCTACTTTCCAGCGCCGTCACCTTCTTCTTCAGCGTTGTCAGTTCTGCCTTCAGGGCTTCAAACTCCTGCAAAGACGGCACGCCTAAATGCTTCAGGGCCTTGCTCACGCGCTCTTCAAAAATGGTCTCCAACTTGTCCCATGGTTGGGCGGCCTTGGCACTCAGGGTTGATACGCTCAGGCTGGACGCCTCTGCCAAACTGCGCAGCTTGCTGGCGGCTTCAGCCAGTTTCTCTTCAGCCGCCGCCTTGGTCTGGCGCTGCAGGTCTAGGCCCTCCTTCACCAAGCCCTGAAAAACCTTGCTGCCTTCTTCTTGGGCCTTGGCAAACGCCCCCAAGCCGGCTAGCCAGATTTGTTGTGCGGACTCCTGAATTAGCCCGGTGTCGGGGCTTGGCATTTGGCCGGAAGAGGGTGTTTTTTCAGTTGACATAGCGCGGACTCCTAGCATGCACAGTTAACAAGTAATGCACGATGCTAGTCCGGCACAGCCCACCTTGTGTAGACAGCACTGACTAAAATAAAAAGATAAAAAGGCATGACAAACTACTTGCCATTCGTAAAACTACTTGTAGGTCTGCGTAGGTTTAAGCCTATCATCACAGGATGAATTCATTGACCAGTCAAAACTCCCGGACCTACCTCCGGTTCTTAAATCTAGTGAAAGCTGTTCACACGCTGCCGGATTTTCCCAAACTAGACCCGGTTGAAGAGCGACTGCTGCACCTGTTTGCCACCGTCTGGCATACCGAGCAAAAAATCACGGTGTTGCAAGCCATGGCCATCTACGGCGACGTTTCATCCACCACAGCCCATCGGCGGCTCAAGTCCTTGCGCAAAAAAGGCGTCATCACTCTTGTCTCCGACGAAGTCGACACCCGCATCAAGTATGTGATGCCCACCCCAGTTGCCAATCAGTACTTTGCGAAACTGGGCAAGTGCCTGAACGAAGCGCAACTCGGCTGAGGGCAGCCCGGCCGGCCTCGTCAGGACAATCTTCCGCGTGTTGCCGCGCATTGACACACCGCGAACGCACTCTAAAGGTTTCAAATAGCCTCGCCCCGTCGTGTCCGCACACGATCAGCGCCTCCGAATTTGTTACAAATTCATGGCTGTTTAAGTTAAACAAAACGCAACAATATTACAATTGAGATAATTACAACAATAAATACAATTTATAGCTCACTCCCTTGAAAGCGCAGCCATGGAACTCCACCAGCAGCCAGCAAACGCTGACGCAGAAATCAGTTTGCTTGACCTGTTGGTCACACTGGCCGATAACGCCAAGCTGCTTATTTTTGGGCCGCTGGCCGTGGGGTTGGTCGCGCTGGCGATCACTTTTGTTTTGCCAGAGAGGTTTGAAAGTGTGGCGATTTTGCAGGCTGAACCCGTCACTGCCAGCCTCATCGTCACGGCGGCCGTGCTCGATCCGGCCGCTGCCAGCCTCGGGCTGGCGCAGAACCACAGCATTGAAGATGCGCGCGAAGCCCTCCGCGCACGCGTTAAAACAGCATCGGGCCGTACAGATAAATTACTGACGATCACCGTGTCCGGTGCCACACCTTCGCAAGCGCAGGACGCAGCCAAGGCCGTGCTGGAAGCAACCTACGCACAAAGTCGGCCCACGGGCGCCACCAAGGCACGGCTTGAAGCGCAGTTGCTCGACAGTAAAAATCGTCTTGAAAGCGCTCAAATTGCCGGAAATACGGTTCGGGCTATCTTTGACAATACGTATGTCGCCGCGAAAGTATTGAAGGCCGGCGTAGCGGACTTGCCACGAGATTACGCCGAGCTGCTCAATGCCATCAGCGTGGCTCAAGCCCAAGTTTTGCTGGTTGAAGCTCAGCTTGAGGGCTTGACGGACTCGCAGCTTGTGCAGCCGCTCACCCTTCCTGAAAAAGCCGTCAGCCCGAAAAAGGGGTTGATCACCGTCGGAGCCACGCTGGCCAGTGGTTTCTTGCTGTTGCTGTTTGTTTTTGTTCGTAACAGCCTGCGCCGCGCAGAGGCAGACCCGGCCAGCGCCGCCAAGCTTGCACGAATTCGCCGCGCGCTGTCCTTTCAAGCCAAAACCAAACCAGCATGACCGCTTTAATTCTTTAAGGCCCGTGCCGTCACTCCGCGCCCAGCGCCTTATAGTTGGCCTCAAGCTAACTATTGTTTAAATCCCTTGACCATACTTATCACCGGCGGCGCCGGTTTCATTGGCGGCAATTTTGTATTGGACTGGCTGGCCCAGTCAGACGAGCCGGTTATCAACATCGACAAGCTGACCTACGCTGGCAACCCGGAAACCCTGGCCAGCCTGCAGGGCGACGTTCGTCACACCTTGGTGCAAGGCGACATCGCCGACAGCGCCTTGGTCGCCAGCCTGTTGGCGCAGCACCAGCCGCGCGCGGTGCTTAACTTTGCGGCTGAGTCACATGTCGACCGATCCATCCATGGGCCGGAAGACTTTATCCAGACCAATATCGTGGGTACTTTTAGGCTGCTGGAGTCTGTGCGGGCCTACTGGGGCGAGCTGCCCGCAGACGCCAAGGCCGTGTTCCGCTTTTTGCATGTGTCAACAGACGAGGTTTATGGCTCTTTGGGCAAAGACGCGTCGGCTTTTACAGAAGAGCACCGCTACGAGCCCAACAGCCCGTACAGCGCCAGCAAAGCCGCCAGTGACCACTTGGTGCGCTCTTGG
>CANFZL010000174.1 GCA_947451205.1 Comamonadaceae bacterium | reverse complement strand
GAAAGGCAAACGCATTGGCGTTTACAGCCTGTCCAGCGGCACGCGGCAAAACCTGCAAGTGCTTTTGCACCAAGCCGGTTTGAGCGAATCCGACGTCACCGTGGTGGTGACCGGTTTGTTGAACTTCGCCCCCTTGATGCAAGGCCAAGTCGACGCGACAGCCGCCACAGACACCGGCTTGCTGGTCGGTAAACAACGCGGTTTGGGCGACGTCAATGTGATGGAAGTCAAAAACCACCTGAACATTTCCAGCGACTTTTTTGTGGTTCGCGAAGAAGCTTACCAATCGAAAAAAGAAGTCCTCAAGCGCTTTCTGCTGGCCTACCGGGACAGCGCGAACTGGATGATCAGCGCCCCTGAAGAAGCCGCCAAACTGGCTGTCAAGTACGCCATTGACGGGCAAAATCCGGCCATCAATCTCGAGATCATCAAGCTGCGCAATCTGTCCAGTGTGTCGGTCAACACTCAAAAAAATGGACTCGGTTCGTTTGACATGCAGGCGCTGCAAAAAGGCGCTCAATCCTATAAGGCCTTCGGCGTGATTCAGCGCGACATCAAAATCTCTGACGTTGTCAGTCAGGACTTGTTGCCGGGGAAAAAATGAGTGCAGACCACCGCCCCTTTCAAGGCCAAGTTGTCTTGGTCACAGGCGCCAGCCGCGGCATTGGAGCGGCCATTGCCAAGGCCTTTGCACGCGAAGGCGCCATGGTCTTGGTCAACTACCTGCAAAACACAGCCGCCGCTGACGAGGTGGTGCAAGCCTGCCAGCAGCTGGGCGGCGACGCGATGGCCTTGCAGGGCGATGTGCGCATGCCACAGGCGGTCACCGCCATGGTCGCGCAGGCGCTGCTAGAAACCGGCCGCATTGACGTGGTCGTCAACAACGCCTTCAGCCCGTATGCCTTTGACCCCGAGCATCGGCTACGGTTTTGGGAACTGCCGTGGGACGCCTTTCAAACGCAATTTGACGGCTCAGTACAAGCCGCCTACAACGTTTGCCAAGCGGTGTTGCCACACTTCCGGCAACGCGGTCAAGGCAGCATCATCAACATGGTCAGTGACTTGGTGGAACGCCCCACCGTGGCCTACAACGACTACGCCACCGCCAAATCAGCCTTGGTCGGTTTCAGCCGACATTTGGCGACTGATTTAGGGCCGCTGGGCATACGCGTGAACTGTGTCGCGCCAGGGCTGGTGATGCCCACCGAATCAAGCCGCTTGACGCGCGAAGCTGTCAAAGACGCGATCGTGGCGCAAACCCCGTTGGGCCGAATCGGCAGCCCTGAAGACATCACCGGGCCGGTGCTGTTCTTGGCCTCCGACTGGAGCCGCTTCATGACCGGTCAGGTGCTAGTGGTCGACGGCGGCCTGGTGATGAAGTGAAGCGGCACAGGCGCAAAACCATGGTTCAAGGGCCCGTGGCCTGAGCCGGTTTCAACCGCCGCTCCGGCAGCGATAGCGCTCAAAATATAAACCCGCGCCTGCTGCACAGCATCTCGCAGTGGCAGCCCCAGCGCGAGGTACGCAGCGATCGCAGACGACAAAGTGCAGCCCGTCCCGTGCACGTTTTTGCTGGCGATGCGTTCAGAACGCAAATGCAGCCAAGGCTGACCCGCTTCGGCCAAGACATCCACCACCGCTTGTCCCTGCAAATGGCCGCCCTTGAGCAAGACAGCGCGCGCGCCCATCGCCAGCAAATCGCTGGCGGCTTGGTCTAGCTGGTCAGCACGCTCAATCGGCCGACCCAGCAGCAAAGCCGCTTCGTCCAAATTCGGTGTGATCACGCTGACCAAAGGAAACAGCTCTCGCCGCAGCACCTGAACCGTGTCCTCCTCAATCAAACGGTCGCCACTGGTCGCCACCATCACCGGGTCCAGTACCACGCTCTCCAGCTGGTAGTGGCGAATCGCCCACGCCACGACCTTGACGACTTCCGCCGAATGCAGCATGCCGATCTTCACGGCATCAACGCCGATGTCTTCAATCACCGCCTGCAACTGCGCCTTCAAAAACTCGGCGGGCACAGCATGAATACTGGACACGCCCAGCGTGTTTTGTGCCGTCAAGGCTGTGATGGCCGTCATACCGTAGCAGCCCAAGGCGCTGAAGGTTTTCAGATCGGCCTGAATGCCGGCACCGCCGCCGCTGTCCGAACCGGCAATCGACAAGACCCGGGCATAACGGTGGTGAGGGATTGGGAAGACGTAAGTGCTCATTGCAAAATTATCGGGCATGTTGCACCGTCTTAAAGCGGAGCAAGCGACTTGTGATGTAATTCTGGTTGCGGATGAAACAGGGGTGTCTGGCTTCACAGCTGGACTGAGAAAAACCCTAAGACCCGATCCAGATCATGCTGGCGTGGGAAGTTTTCAGACAGTGCCGTTTTTGCCCAGCGCGCTCTTGTTTTGTCCACCTGCATTAACTTCAGATGGATTCAATGACAACCGCTTCCCGCGACCTCCGCGCTTTTTGCGTGCCCACTGCTCACATGCTTGTTCTCGGCGCTGGCCTCATGGGCCGACTGCTGGCTGTGACGCTGGCCCAAGCCGGCCACCGGGTCGAAGTGCATGAAGCTGGCTCACCTGATGCCACCACCTCTGCCGCCCGCGCTGCTGCGGCCATGTTGGCGCCGCTGGCGGAGTCTGCGGTGACTGAGAACGGCGTCGTGCGCATGGGGAGCCACGGCCTCAAGCGCTGGCCCGAACTCATCGCGCAGTTAGCGCTGCCGACCTTCTTTCAGCACAACGGCACCTTGATCGTCTGGCACCGTCAAGACGCGGCGGAGGCCTCGCGCTTTCAGCGCCAGTTAGACACCACCGCCCGCGCCATGCCCGAGCTGCAAGCGGCTCAATCACTCGACGCCGCAGCCATCAGCGTGCTTGAGCCCGCGCTCGGTCAACGCTTTGCGCAAGGCCTGTATTTACCCGGCGAAGGCCAGCTCGACAACCGGCAACTGCTGGCGGCCTTGCTGCATCAGCTTGAAGAACTCAAAGTCGAGCTGCACTGGAACAGCCCGCGCTCACCGGAAGAGTTTTCGCCCGGTCAACACAGTACAACCGGTACAACGGGCCAACCCGACTGGGTTTTTGACTGCCGTGGTTTGGGTGCCAAGCCCGAGTGGCAAGGCTTGCGCGGTGTGCGTGGTGAGGTGGTGCGCGTGCATGCGCCCGAAGTCACGCTGCTGCGGCCTGTGCGTCTGGTGCACCCGCGCTACCCGCTTTATATTGCGCCCAAAGAAGACCATGTTTTTGTGATCGGTGCGACCGAAATTGAATCCGAAGACATGTCACCGGCCAGCGTGCGCTCAGCCCTCGAACTGCTCAGCGCCGCTTACTCGGTGCACTCGGGTTTTGCTGAAGCGCGGCTGCTTGAGATCTCAACCCAGTGCCGTCCGACCTTGATCGATAACCTGCCCGCCGTGCGCTTCACCGGCCCGCGCTCACTGCAAATCAACGGCTTGTACCGCCACGGTTTTTTGATTGCGCCGGCCATGCTGGACGTCGTGATGGAACTTCTGACTACCGGCGACAGCGAGCTTGCTCGCAGCTTTGACCTGCGGGTTGAACACACGCAAAACAGCCAGCTGACTCAAGCGCGAGTCGCCTGACCCCCCCCCACCCAAAGTTCCTATGCAAGTTTTTGTAAACCGCATCCCGCATGACATCAACGCTGTCGCCACGCTCGCTGATGCACTGAGCGTGGCTGGTGCAAGGCCGCCATTTGCGGCGGCCTTGAATCTCCAGTTCGTGCCCAAAACCCACTACGCTGCGACGCCGCTCAAAGACGGCGACCAGATCGAAATCATTGCTCCCATCACCGGCGGCTAAAACGACTGATGAACCGGCCACACAGCCAGGAACCTATTCATGAACGACGCTTCAACTTCAGTGGCCGCAGATCCGCTGGTCCTCTACGGCGAAACCTTTCAGAGCCGCTTACTACTCGGCACGGCGCGCTACCCGTCGCCCAGCGTCATGGAAGCCGCGCTGCGCCGCGCCAAGCCCGCCATGGTCACGGCATCACTGCGTCGGCAAGGCGTGGTCACGGCGGACACCAGCAACGGCTTTTGGGAACTGCTCAAAAAGCTCGGCATTCCGGTGCTGCCCAACACCGCCGGCTGCCACAGCATGCAAGAAGTCATCACCACCGCGCAAATGGCGCGCGAGGTTTTTTCGACCGACTGGATCAAACTCGAACTCATCGGCGACGACTACACACTCCAGCCCGACACACTCAATCTGGTCGAGGTCGCCAGCCACCTCATCAAAGACGGTTTCAAGGTCTTGCCTTACTGCACTGAAGACTTGGTGTTGTGCCGAAAATTGGTGGATGTCGGTTGTCAAGCCGTGATGCCGTGGGCCGCACCGATTGGCACCGGCAAAGGCCCGATCAACCCCTACGCCATGCGCTTGCTGCGCGAGCGGCTCGACGTGCCGATGATTGTGGACGCCGGCCTTGGCCTGCCCTCACACGCCTGCCAAGTGATGGAGTGGGGTTACGACGGTGTGCTACTCAACACCGCCGTGGCACTGGCGCAAGACCCACTGATGATGGCCGGCGCATTTGCCGATGCCGTGCAAGCCGGCCGCAGCGCGCACCGCGGTGGCGTGATGGCCGAGCAAGACGCTGCGCAGCCCAGCACACCGGTGTTGGGCACGCCGTTTTGGCATCACGCTGAGCACTGAACACCAGAGAAAAGAACCACCATGACAAACACTCAACAATCAATACCAGCTGCGGTCAAGTTCGACCACGAAGCCGTGGTGCAGGCCATCGTCAACGCGCATCAAGGGGCTTTCGGCTTAGCCGCGCCATCGCCCGTTTTGCTGACAGCCCGAGCTCAAGCCTCAGCGGTCTACACCGCCACCTACAACGCTGCTCACGAAGCCTGCCTGCGCATGGGTTTTATCGAGATCGATGCCGACTGCGTGGCCATGGCTTGGCAAGCGCAAACAGAGCGCACCAGCAACTTTGACACCGCCCAATGGCCCACTGAACCCAACGACTTTGGCATTCAACCTTTGCCGCGCACTGACAGCTTCGCCCCTTGCCCGCAACAGCTCGGTTTGTACGCTGTGTTGCCTGACGCAGCCTGGGTTGCACGTATGGCCAAAGCCGGTGTTCCCACGCTGCAACTGCGCTTTAAATCTGAAGACCCCACCGCCATTGCGCGCGAAGTGCAAGCTGCCGTCAAAGCGGTACAAGGCAGCAACGCCCTGCTCTTCATCAACGACCACTGGCAAGCCGCGATTGACGCTGGTGCCTACGGCGTTCACCTCGGCCAAGAAGACCTAGACACCGCCGACCTGAACGCCATACGCCAAGCCGGTCTGCGCTTGGGACTCAGCACCCATGGCTATGCAGAAATGCTGCGAGCCGACGCGCATGCACCCAGCTACATCGCCATGGGCGCCGTCTTCCCCACCACCCTCAAACGCATGCTCACAGCGCCGCAAGGCACCGGCAGACTCAGCGCCTACGCCAGCATGCTGCGCGACTACCCGCTGGTCGCCATCGGCGGCATTGATACTGTGCGCTTGCCTGACGTGATGGCCAGTGGCGTCGGCTCTGTTGCTGTGGTGCGCGCGCTGGTCGCCGCCGCAGACCCAGAAGCAGAGGCCATTCACCTCCAATCTGAAATTTTTAAACTCAGCACTCAGAAACACCAAAAAACGCAGGCTATAATCTGAGGCTTCATTCCTCGATAGCTCAGTTGGTAGAGCGCCGGACTGTTAATCCGTAGGTCCCTGGTTCGAGCCCAGGTCGAGGAGCCAGAACAAGCCGAACAGGCTCTAAGCCCCCTGCTAT
>CANFZL010000173.1 GCA_947451205.1 Comamonadaceae bacterium | reverse complement strand
CGCGAAGCCAGCAAAATCGCGGCCAAAGCACCGTTTGACGTGCTGATCATTGGCGGCGGCCCAGCCGGCGCAGCCGCTGCGGTGTATGCCGCACGCAAAGGCATTCGCACAGGTATCGCCTCAGAAAAATTTGGCGGCCAGACGCTGGACACACTGGGCATCGAAAACTTCATTTCGGTCAAAGAAACCGAAGGCCCCAAGTTCGCCATGGCGCTTGAAGAGCATGTCCGTGCCTATGACGTCGACATCATGAACATGCAGCGCGCCAAGGCGCTAATCCCGAACAGCGGCCCTGGCCAAGACTTGATCGAAGTTCAACTCGAAAGCGGTGCTTCGCTCAAAAGCAAATCCATCATCATCTCGACCGGCGCACGCTGGCGCAACATCAATGTGCCCGGCGAAGCCGAGTTCAAAAACAAGGGCGTGGCGTACTGCCCGCATTGCGACGGCCCACTCTTTAAAGGCAAGCACGTGGCCGTGGTCGGCGGTGGTAATTCGGGCGTTGAAGCCGCGATTGACTTGGCTGGGGTGGTTGGCCATGTGACGCTGATCGAGTTTGACAAAGCACTGCGCGCCGATGCCGTGTTGCAGCGCAAACTCCACAGCCTGAAAAACGTGACGGTGCTCACCAACGCCCAAACCACCGAGATCACTGGCGACCAAACCGTCAACGGCTTGGTCTACAAAGACCGCGCCAACAACGCACTCCACACGGTTGCGCTGGATGGCGTGTTCATCCAGATCGGTCTGGTGCCGAACACTGACTGGCTCAAAGGCGTGGTCGAGTTGTCCAAGCACGGCGAAATCGTCGTCGACGCCAAAGGGCAAACCTCGGTGCCGGGCGTCTTCGCCGCGGGTGACGCCACCACGGTGCCGTTCAAGCAAATCATCATTGCCGCCGGCGATGGCGCCAAGGCAGCGCTGGGCGCTTTTGATCACCTGATCCGGACTACTGCACCGGCAGCCTGAGTCTTGAATTGAGCCTTGTGTCCTGTCGCTGAAGGGGTTAAGGAGAATTTCCTTGCCCTCGCCAACGGCGGTCTGCACAATTCATTCTTTCAAAACTCACTAAGGACGGCCATGAAAGGCGACCCACAAGTCATTGCGTTCCTGCAGGCTCAGCTCAAAAATGAACTGACCGCCATCAACCAGTACTTCCTGCACTACCGCATGTACAAGCATTGGGGTTTGGACAAGCTGGCCAAAAAGGAATACGAAGAGTCGATCGGCGAGATGAAGCACGCCGACAAGCTGATGGACCGCATCTTCATGCTGGACGGTCTGCCGAACCTGCAAGATTTGGGCAAGTTGATGATTGGCGAGGATGTGCCAGAAGTGTTGAGTTGCGACCTGAAGCTCGAAAGTGCGGCGCAGATCACCGTCAAGGACGGCATTGCCCACTGCGAATCGGTGCGTGATTACGTCTCCCGGGACTTGCTGCAAATGATCCTGAACGACACCGAAGAGCATATCGACTTTTTGGAAACCCAGATTGAGTTGCTGAGGAAAGTGGGGATTCAAAACTACCTGCAGAGCCAGTTGGGCGAACTCAGTTAGAAAATTCTCCAGACGCGGCGCCTTTTGGCAATGCAAAAAAATCAAGGGGCCTCAGGGCCCCTTTTTCATGCTGTCGGTACAGTCGTCGATTTCACTTGAGGAGCGGCTTGCGTCAAGCTCGCCGCCTCGATCTGGACAGGAAATTCGATCGCCAGCGCAGCCATCGACATCTAAATTTTTTATATTTGAATTGACGCCAGGAAGCAATTAATCAATAATACGAGTCATTCGCATTTAGATTTGAAATGACTCCTATGTTGATTTTTCGTTTTCCTGTCACGCCTGTCGCAGCCGCTGTGCTTGGCCTATGGCTTTCGTTTGCGCACGCTCAAACATCACCACCAAATCAATCGACTGTGCCCACTCTGGGCATCGTCACGGTCAATCCCAGCGCTGACGCTTCAGCGGAAGGTCTGACCAAACCTTTCGCTGGTGGCCAAGTGGCACGGGGCGGGCGCGTCGGCATTCTGGGCAACCAAGACGTCATGGACACGCCGTTTTCAAGCACCAGTTACACCAATGAGCTGATCCAGGACCAGCAAGCCAAAAGTGTTGCCGATGTGTTGCTCAACGACCCCTCCGTCCGCCAAGCGCGAGGCTTCGGCAACTTTCAGGAGGTCTACATTGTTCGCGGCTTCCCTGTCTACTCGGACGACGTGTCTTACAACGGGCTTTACGGCATGCTGCCGCGCCAGTACATCGCTTCTGAGTTCTTTGAGAGGGTCGAGGTGTTCCGTGGCGCCAGTGCCTTTCTGAATGGTGCGGCACCCGGCGGCAGCGGCATCGGTGGTGCCATCAACCTCCTGCCGAAGCGAGCGCCGAATGAGCCATTGAGCCGACTCGGGTTTGGTTTGCAGTCCGGAGGGCAAACATCCTTGTCCACCGACCTCGCTAGGCGTTTCGGCCCCGATCAAAGCACGGGCATCCGCCTCAATGCGGTTCGCCGCGACGGCGGCACGGGTATCGACCGCGAAAGCAAGGAACTCAGCGCACTGAGCCTAGGCTTGGACTGGCACAGCCGAAATGTTCGAGTTTCCGCCGACGTGGGCTATCAAGACCACAAGGGAACAGAACTCCAGCCCAGCGTGACGCCATACGCCGGTCTGCCGATTCCGGCAGCGCCAGATGCCAGTCGCAATTTTGCACAGCCTTGGACCTATACAAGTGAGCAAGACACCTTTGCCACCCTGCGCGCCGAGTTTGACATCAACGACGACGTCACCGTTTGGGCCGCAGGCGGGTTGCGCCGCAGCAAAGAGTCCAACTCGTTGACCAGTCTGAGCCTGACCAATGCGGCCGGCGACAGCCTGTCATCGCGCTTTGACAACCAACGCAAAGAAAATATTTCGACGGGTGAAGTGGGTGTGCGCGCTAAATTCAACACCGGCTCGGTCGGGCATACCGTCAGCGCCTCTGCCGCGCGTTATCACGGCGAAGAGCGCAACGCCTACGCCATGTCGGGGGCTGTGATTGCCAACAACCTATATGCGCCCTACGCCTCGGCTGCCCCGCCCGCGACGCTATACACCGGCGGCAACCTCAGCGACCCACAACTCTCCAACGAAGTGCTGACCTCCAGCGTGGCGGTCGCGGACACGCTGTCGTTCGCGCAGGACACCGTCTTGCTGACGCTAGGCGCACGAAGCCAAACCATCGAACAAATCAGCTATGCCGGCTACGACGGCATCGAAACCGGCAGCTACAAAAAATCCAAAGTCACTCCCGTGGCTGGCCTTGTGTTCAAGGCAACGCCCAAAGTATCTCTGTACGCCAACTACATCGAAGGCTTGGTCAAAGGCAGCGTCGCACCGACGACAGCCAACAACCAACCAGTGACCAATGCCGGTCAAGTATTTGCGCCGTATGCCTCTAAGCAAAAAGAGATCGGTGCCAAATACGACGCCGGAAAATGGGGTGGCGGCGTTGCATTCTTCACCACCACTCTGCCCATCGCATTTGTACAAAACCAGACCTATGGCCTCAATGGCGAGCAGCGCAACCAAGGCCTTGAGTTTTCACTTTACGGCGAACCGGTCAAAGGCCTTCGCCTGCTTGGCGGCGTCACGCTTATCAATGCCGAACAGACCCGCATGGAAGGGGGTTTAACGAATGGACGCGATGCCATTGGTGTGCCGAGGCAGCAACTCAATCTGAATGCCGAATGGGACGTGGCTGGCGTGCGCGGCTTGGCGCTCAATGCGCGGATTTTGCACACCTCATCCCAATATGCCAATGCGGCGAACACACAGGTCGTGCCGGCTTGGAACCGTCTGGATCTCGGTGCGCGTTACCTGATGGACATCGGCAACAACCGCCTGCTGACCCTGCGTGGCCGTATAGACAACGTACTCAACACATCCTATTGGGCATCGGCAGGCGGGTACCCAGGTTCTAACTACTTGGTGCTGGGCGCACCCCGCACGCTGGTCGTCAGCGGCTCCATCGACTTTTAAAAAGGAAGCACACGATGCGGGCATTTTGGACACTAATTCATCGCTGGACCGGACTCACGGTGGCGTTGTTCCTGATCGTCGCTGGGTTGACCGGCGCGGTGACATCGTGGGATCACGAACTTGACGAATGGCTCAACGCCGACATCATGACAACACCGGGGCGTGGCGAGTTGCGCGACCCTCTGGCGCTGGCAGCCGTGGTGGAAGCGGCCGACCCGCGCGTGCAAGTGAGCTACATCTCACTCGGCCTAGAAGAAGGGCACGCGGCCTCTTTCCTAGTCCGCCCACTGACCGATCCGGCCACGGGCAAGCCATACGTTCTCGACTACAACAATGTCTTTGTGGATCCCGTCACCGCACAGATCACCGGGCAGCGCGATTCGCTGACCGTCTCGCTGTCGCGGCGCAGCCTCATGCCTTTTCTGCGAACCGTGCACTACAGCCTTCACATCCCAGCTTTTTGGGGCACTGATCGCTGGGGTTACTGGCTGATGGGCGGCGTGGCGCTGGTCTGGCTGCTCGACAGTTTCGTGGGCTTTTACCTCACCTTGCCGCGACGTTTGAGGACTCACAGCGACGCCCAACCGGTGCGCCGCGAGCCCTCCACTTGGATGCAACGCTGGAAACCATCATGGCTGTTGCGCTGGAAGGCCGGCGACTACAAGCTCAATTTCGATTTACACCGCGCTGGTGGTTTGTGGGTCTGGGGCGTGATCATGGTGGTGGCCTTCACCTCTTTTTCACTCAACCTCTATCGCGAGGTGTTTTACCCCGTGATGTCGCTGGTGTCTAAAACCACACCGGGACCTTACGAAACGCAAACACCTGCGCCCTTCGGCTCGTACATCGAACCGACGCTTGGGTTTGCGCAAGCGATTCAGGTGGCCCGTACCGAAGCGGTTCGACGCGGCTTTGACACGCAGCCAGGCGGTATTTACTACGGTGGCGACTACGCTTTTTACAACGTGTCCTTCTTTGATCCCGCAAACGAAATGGGGGCGATGGGCATGGGCCTGTCCAACCTCTACATCGATGCGAAAGATGGCAGCGTACTGGGCGAGTACCGACCTTGGCAGGGAACCGCCGCCGACGTTTTCGTTCAGCTGCAGCTGCCCTTGCACTCAGGCCGGATTCTCGGGATGCCCGGTCGCATTCTGATGTCGCTGATGGGCGTGATGGTCGCCATGTTGTCGGTCACCGGCATCGTGATCTGGGCGCGCAAGCGGCGTTCGCGCCTTCGGCGTTGCTCGCTAAATCCAACCTCAACCGAGCTTTCGCCATGATCATCTGTGTCTGCCGCCGCATCTCTGACCGTGAAATAGTTCGCCACGCCCGCGCAGGCATGGGCTTCGACGAGATCCAATTCGAACTCGGTGTCGCTACCCAATGCGGCCGCTGTGAAGGCTGCGCCCGTGATGTCGTCGCTCAGTGCAGCGCGAACAGCCCAACGGCCCACATCAAGCAGGCCACCCATTAACTTGATTCTGTTGATGGGCGCGGCTTGGTGGGTCTCGAGGCGCTCTAGATCTCCTGATCTGCCGGACTGACAGCCAATCAACGCCAACACCCGACAGGTTTTCGCTCGACACGCTTAACATCTGGCAACCCTCGTAAACCCGCTCAAATTCAACTTACGATCATCGCCTCATCTATAAACTCAAGCACTTGACCTGAATTGAACGCTTACCCGCACCGATGTCCTATCTGTCCACTTCCATGCAAGCCAAGCACTTACTCAGCCGCAATGTGACCATTGCGCTGAGCGTGGTGGTGCTGCATGTTGGCGTGATCTGGGCCTT
>CANFZL010000172.1 GCA_947451205.1 Comamonadaceae bacterium | reverse complement strand
GGTATCAAGCTCACGCACATTCCCTACAAGACAAACCCCTCGCCGGATGTGATGAGCGGCGTCGCAAGCCTCTACCTTGAAGCGTCGACGACGGCGATCCCCTCGATCTTGGGCAACCGCATCAAGGCTTTGGCGGTGTCTGGCTCAGATCGGATTCCGAGCCTGCCGAACGTGCCGACAATCACCGAGTTCAATGCCGATCTCGACCCGAACGGTGTCATCGGAAATTCGTGGCATGGTCTCTTCACGCCCGTCGGAACACCGGACGACATTGTCAACACGCTTAACACTGAGTTGGTCAAGATCGTCAAGACTGACGCGATGCAGGCGCGTCTGCATGCACTCGGGCTGACGCCAACTGGCACGTCTGGCGCTATGCTGGCCTCGAAGATGTCCTCCGACTATGCCTATTGGGGCAAACTCATCAATGAACTGGGCATCAAAATCGAGTGACCGTCGAACAACCTAGCTGCGATCGCTTTCATTGGCAGTGAGCGCCCCCTCACTGAAGCTCATTCGAATGGACAGCATGATGAAACTTGCATCAACTTGGCTCTGCGGTGCCGTGACAGCGCTGACCTTGCTAGCGGCACCTGCCGCTAGCGCGCAGACGGCGACCTTCCCCACGCGCCCGATCAAGGTCATCGTTCCGTCCGCACCGGGTGGCCCGGCTGACATCATCATGCGGACTATTAACCCCAAGCTCGCAGAACTGCTCGGCCAGCCGGTCATATTCGAATACCGGACAGGTGCATCTGGCACCATCGGACTGAATCTGGCAGCGCGCGCGGCGCCGGATGGCTACACATTGGTTTTCGTGTCGGAGACACACACTGCCGCCGAGTCCCTCTACCCCAAGCGTGGCTACACCATGACCAAGGATTTGATTCCGATTGCGCCGCTCGTGAGCCAGCCTCGCGTGCTCGTGGTCCGTAAGAATCTGCCGGTCAACTCTGTGCAGGAGTTGCTGGCCTATGCGAAAAAAAATCCAGGGAAACTGTCGTTTGCATCAGGCGGTACCGGCAACGTTTATCACCTTGCTGCAGAGTTGCTGCAGAACAAGACAGGCGTGAAGCTTTTGCATGTTCCCTATAGTCAGGCGGGCACAGGGCGGACAGACCTCATGTCCGGTCAGATCGACATGATGTTCGACGCTGTCGGTGCGATCATGCCGCAAATCCAAGCGGGTGCAGTCCGAGCCTTAGCCGTCACCTCAGCCCAGCGCCTTGGATCCATGCCCAATGTCCCCACGCTGGCCGAGTCAGGTGTGCCTGGCTATGAGTTCGAATCTTGGTCTGGGCTGATGGCACCTGAAGGCACACCGCCTGAAATCATTGCAAAGCTCAACAAGGCCGTTGCAGACAGTGTCATGGACAAGTCCATCGTCAGCCAGTTTTCGCTGGCCGCCATGGTTTCCCGAGTCGAGACGCCTGCTGTCTTTGGCGACTGGATCAAGACATCCATCGACAAATGGACGACATTGGTTCGGCCGGAATAAAAAATCAACGAACCCTTCAACGTGCCACGGCATCAAAATCGAGTTATCCGTATCTAAACAAACTGACAGGAAATCCACGTGATTGTTGAACAACGTACCTACACCATCAAGCCACTTCGCACTGGCGACTTTCTTGAACTCTATGAACGCGCAGCATTGCCGCTGCAGAAAAAATATCTGGGGCATCTGGTCGGGTTTTTTGTATCGGAGATTGGCCCGCTCAACCAAGTCGTTCATCTATGGGCTTTTGACAGTCTGGCCGAGCGCGAGCGCCGCCGCAAGGTGATGACAGAAGATGCAGGCTGGCCCTTGTATCTTAAAGAGCTGCGGGCGCTTGACCTTGTCCTTGAGCAGGAAACAAAGATCCTTAAGTCGGTTTCGTTCTCACCGGTGTGAACGGCTTGGGGGCGCGCAAAGCGAGAAACGTTCATCGCTTGATTGTGGTGGGGCAGGGTGCTGCGGGTTTGTGTGCCGCGGTGTCTGCCATGACCAGTGCCCGCAACATTGGGATCGATTTGTCGGTGATCGTAATAGACGCCGCTCCCTTGGCTGCTAGCGGAGGCAATACACGCTGGAGTCCTTCGAACATCCGTTTGCAGGCCGACCACCATGTGGCTCCCGGCTTTGTCGAGGCGATCCTAGCCGAATCCGGAGGCTTGGCAGACCGCGACTATTTTCAGCAACTGGCCGATCAAGCGCCTGCCATGGCTGACTGGTTGGTCTCGCTGGGTGTGGTGTTTCAAAGTCCGCCTTATTACCTGGCCAAAGGGCCCGCACGTATTCAACCTATGGGTGGTGGCGTCGCCTTGCTCAATGCCTTGTTAGCGCGTGCGCGTGAATTGGGTATTGAGTTTGTTTACGAGTTTTCGCTGACCCAGTTGCTGAGTGATGCGGGTCGAGTGGTTGGCGTACTCGGCACCGATGCGCAAGGAAAACCCCAAAAACACCATGCCGATGCGGTGGTACTGGCTTGTGGCGGCTTTGAGGGTAACGCAGCCATGCGTAAGAAACATTTGGGGTCAGCGGCAGAGAACTACCGGCTAATTTCTCAAGGCACGGCTTACAACGATGGCGCGGGTATACGCGCGGCTTTGGATATTGGTGCGCAAGCTGCAGGCGATTGGCGATCTGGCCACGCAGAGCCGGTTGACCCTCGCAGTCAACACCCTGCGCCTGTGGTGCTGGTTTATCCGTATGGGGTGGTGGTTAACGCACAGGGGCAACGGTTTTTTGACGAAGGCGCTGGTTTGATGCATGAAACATGGGAGCGCTTTGCGCACCAGATGCAGTTTGAATTGCCAAGTCAGAACGCCTATGTGATTTTGGATGCAAAGCTGTTGAATATTGCAGACTACGCGCGTGCCATTCGTTCTGATGTGCCTCCGATTTCAGCACCGACACTTGAGGCGCTGGAGCAGGCTCTGGGCTTACCGTTGGCGGCGTTGTCGCAGACAGTGTCCGCCTTCAATGCAGCCTGTCCTGATGACCCTCCAGGTTTTGATGCTACGGTGAAAGACGGGCTGGCTTGTGCACCTGTGGGGCAACCACCTAAATCAAATTGGGCGCGTGCGCTGGACCAGGCGCCATTTTTGGCTTGGCCTTTGGTGGGCGCTTTGGTCTATACGTTTGGGGGCTTAAAAACCAACCCCAACGCTCAAGTACTGGGCGACAACGGACCCATCAGTGGGCTGTACGCCGCGGGTGAAATCACTGGACATTTCTACCGCGTCGCCCCTAACTCAGTGGCCATGCTTCGGGCCTTGGTGTTTGGGAAAATAGCCGGCGAACAACTCGTGCGCGATTTTCGAGACAGCTCTTCCTTGTGAGATTAAAACTCCGCGTGAAATCGAATGGCGAACACGTTCACGGGTCCGCGACTGGCGTTGTAAGCCGGGTTTTGGATGTATTGATAGTCGCCGGTCAACCACACGCCTTTGCTCAAGCCGAGGCTGTAAAACCCCTCGAAAATGGTTTCCGGTTTGTAGTTCAGCGCACCATCACCAATGAAGAAGGAAATGCCGCCGGCCTCTAAATATTTTCGCCGGTCGCTGGACAACTGGTTTTGCATCATAGACAGCCCGACCGCGTCATTGGCGCGCCCCCACAAGTTGCCCTTGAATAAAAAGCCCGATGAAAACGAATCATCCACTTCAGTGAAGGCCACAGTTTCAGTTCGACCATCGGTTTTCATGGCCCGGAGAAAAAAGCCAATATCTGTGTTGATCGCTTGCTCTAGGTTGACACCAAGACCGTACTTGGTTTTCACATCACCGCGCACGTTGAAGATCGTTTGTGGATCGGTTCCCGCGCCCGGGTGTGCTAGCAGGTACGCCGTGGCGTCATTGAAGCTGGCCAACATGGCCCTGTTTCGGAAGGCCAGAACTCTCACTTTCCCTGGCTGGCCGTTGAGGTCGTGAGCATGCTCGATTTCGACTTGGTCGCCATAGTGCTTGCCCAGCGCAAAGTCCAGTGGCAAACCATTGGGCTCTTTGGGTCCCGTCATGCGGCCAAAGCGAAAGACCCAAGCATCCTGGTACAACTCGCCGGCGAATCCCCAGCCAAAGCCGCGCGCATCGGCCGAGTAGTCAAAAGCGGAATACGTCCAGTTGCCCCAGTTCATGAACTGGGTTCGCGGGTCTTTTGCGTAGGTGTTGTCGTCAAACACGTCAAGTGTTGAGAAGTTACCTGCGGTCAGCACGAAACGGTTTTTGTCGACGCTGCCGGCCATCTGGTTGAAATCAGATTCGACCTTTTCAGTGCCACCGCCATGGTTCCACGTTTGGCGAATGAACAAGCGTTGGACATAAGGAACCGGTGTACTGCCTGCGGCGCGTGTGATCTCACCGTTGCTAAAGCCACCTAGCCCCACCAGGTTGTTTGAAAACGGCACGCCAGATGCGATCTCGGGATTGAAATACAGCTCGCCGTCTTGCCAGATTCTGGTGCCCCAATGGGCGGTTGTTGAAAACGTGTACATCTTGTCCGCTGCGGACGTGAGGCTGTTCGGGCTGGCGTACGAGGACGTAAAGCTGGGGTGCTTTTGCCAGTTGTAGGTGGTTTGGTATTTGGCCGAGCTGTCTTCGAACTCAGGCGATTCCGACGACTGTGCCCAAGAAATGCTGCACAAAGCCAGTAGCAGGGCGGCGGTGCAAGCGTTTCGGGTTGACCGTTCAACCCTCGAAATTGGAGGCGGAAAATTCATGTCGCATTTCTTTGTTGCAAAATTGCCAGCATCATTTTATGAATTCGGCGTGACAAAAACGTGACACCCGCCATGTTGACTTCAAACGGCAGACGGCATCGTAACCGCTGGCCCCAAAGTTACGAATGTCGTTGCAACACGCGTTAGTGAGCCACCCCTAAAGAGGCCCTGTTGCCGATTCAATGTGATAGATGTGGCGGGTTCGCCCGTAGAATTGCTGCACTGCAACAAATTTTTTAAAAGGACCACCATGTTCACCAACAATCCCTTCGAAGCCATCACCAAAACCATGCAAGAGAACGCTGCTAAATTCAATCCAGCCGCATCTCAAGACGCCCTCAAGCCTTTGATGGCTAATCTGCAGGCATGGGGTGAGTTGGCACAAAAGCAAACCCAAGCTGCTCAAGCTTCTGTGGCGGCTACCGTTGAGTCTTTCAAAGGTATCAAAGAGCCGCAAGCTGCTTTTGAAGCTATGAAAACCTTGGCCGAAGAGAACATGGCGGTTGCCGCTAAGAACCTCAAAGACGTGACGGCTCTGGGTGTTGCCCAGTTCCACACAAGCGTCGAGGCCATCGAAAAAGCGCATCCGGCTCCAGAAGCCTTTGCAGCAGTCAGCAAAGGCATGAAGGCCGCAGTGGCTCAAGTGCAAACCGCTGTCGAGTCAGCCATCAAGACGACCAGCAAGAAAAAATAATCTGATTGATTCTGAACAGCGGCATTGGCCGATCAGACTGAAAAAGCCCCGCTGGTCGGGGCTTTTTCACGCCTGTTGTTAATTGGCGGTATAGGACTACATTTTTGACTGTTGCGATGTTGTAAGGTCGAATAAGTTAACTTTGGAATTATTTAATTCTAAGTAGCCATTACAACGGAGTCCCTTCCTACGCATGCATCACATCTCATCTATAAACGCTTTGAGTCGTTTTCGGGTTTTACTCGCGCCCTTATTACTTTGCATTTTTGGGCAGGTTGCGGCGGCCCAGAGCATGGTGAGCGTGGACCGAAACACGGTCAATATGCGTGCTTCAGCCAGCACCCGCGCCACGATTTTGTTTGAGCTCGGCAAAGGCTATCCGTTGGAGGTGATCAGTCGCAAAGGCAGTTGGTTGCAAGTCCG
>CANFZL010000171.1 GCA_947451205.1 Comamonadaceae bacterium | reverse complement strand
TGGGCGGTGCAGGCCGCTAGCAGCAGGGCGGCTAAGGGCAAAGTCACCGCCCAACCAAAACGCAGCCGCGTTCTGGTTGGGGCGAGTAAGTGCAAGGGTTGCTTACCGCTTACCGCTTACCGCCGAAGGCGCCTAGATAACCTGCGCCACTGTTAGATACGGCAAAGGTGCCGCCGATTTCTTGGGCAGTTGGGCCATAAAACTTACCCGTCGCATTGCCACTCATCGCGGCATTGGAGGCGCCACCGACGGTCGAAACTGCACCCATGAACTTGTTGACGCCAGCACTGTAGCTCAGCGTGCCCGACATATCTAAGTCTGGCATGTTGGCACTGGTAGGAGAGAAAAAATTGCCGGTATTGGTTGTTGCAAAAGCGATAGTGCGGGCGCCAAAGTCGGCGGTTGCGGTCATGTCTGATCTGGTTATTGTGCTGCTGGGTCCGGTACTGCCTCCAGTGATGTCAACATACTGACCGCCACTGACGCCTTTAAAAGTTGCAATGCCGCTCACCGGAATCGCCGATCCGGCTGTTTCCGCCCCAATACTGGCTGCGCCGACTGTTCCACTACCCGTACCTTCGCCAGTTGCCCAGACGCCGAAGGTTTGATAGTCCCAGCCGTAGGATTGAGGGTTGGCAGAAAGTACGAAAGATTGATTATTTACCGGTTGGCTCCAGGTAAAGTTTCCTGTGTCTATAAATTGGCCACCATTCGCCGTGTCCACGGTGATGCTGGTGCCGGTGGCTGAAGTCAAGACTGCTTTGGTCGTATCACCATTGGCGTCATAGGTGCCAAGATAGGAAGCACCTGAAGTGAACGGCGTAACCGCAGAGAGGCTCGTGACTCTATTTGTGCTGGTGTCGTATGTGTAATCCACTTGCTGCGACGATCCGTTGATCTGAATGGTGCTGGGCACAGCGATCGAACTGAACTTGACAAACGGCGCTAAGGTCGCACTGCTACCAGCTCCACCGCCCCCCCCCGCCACAGGCGGTTAAGACAACAGACAGGGTGCAAATGACCGGTAGATGGCAGCGCATGGGTTTCCTTTGAACGGTTTTAAAGTAACGAAGCAAGCTGAAGTGCAACAGAAAACTTCGCCGTCAAATGGTAGCGTAAATAACAATGATTTACATAAATAGTAAATACTTATATTTATTTTATAAATTATTAAGTAGTCTAATAAATTAATTTAGTTTTCAAACCCACATTCAACCCGCAAGCCCGCAGCCTCCGCACCAGCCAGCAAGTCAATCAACGCAGCCGCCGCTTCAGGCGCCTTCGCACCTGTGCAAACCGCTGCGGTGTAAACCGTCGCCAGTTCAAACTCTTTCGGTAAATCGGCGATCAGGGCTACGCCTTCGATGTACAAAATTTCCGTGTCTTGCGTGCAGCCGATCAGCCCTTTTTCAGTGGACTTGGCCATCGCCGTCATGGCGGCAGCGCCGTTCGGAAAGGTGCGCAGGCGGTCTGCCAGTTCTTGGTCTAAGCCGAGCTGCTTGAGCACGTTCATGAAGTGAATACCCGCCGTGGATTTGACTGCGTCGGGGAAGTAAATGCCGCTGGCGGCTTGCAGTGCGGCTGTGAGTTCGGCGCGGGTAGAGACGGCCGGGCGGGCTTCGCCGGTCTTGACAGCGATGCCAGTTTTGACGACACCCAAAGCGCGCTCTGTGCCGGCCACGACTTGGCCGCTGGCCGTGAGCTGCGCAATCAGTGCGTCGGTCAAGATCAATACGTCGCAGGGGGCGCCGGCCAGCAGTTTGTCTTTCATCATGCCGACGGCGCCAAAGGTCGCATCGATGGAGGCGCCGTGCTGGGTTAAAAAGCGGTCTTGCAGCCGCGTGACCAAGGCTTGCGCGGCACCGCCGCTGAGCAGGTGAAGGGTGTTGTTCATGGGCCGTGTCAGTCGAGTTTGATGTTGGCGGTCTTGATGACGCGGTTCCATTTGGCGATGTCGTCGCGCAAGTAGCGGTCAAAAACCACCGGGTTCATGACCATCGGCACGGCGCCTTGTTTGGTCCAGGCTTGCTTGACGTCGGGCTGGCTGGCGATTTTGGAGACGGCATCGTTCAGCTTGTCGACGATGGCTTTGGGCGTGCCGATGGGCGCCATCAGGCCGAGCCAGATGGTGGCTTCGTAACCCGGCACGCCGGCTTCGTTCAGCGTCGGTGCTTCGGGCAAAACGTCAGAACGGCGCTGCCCGCTGGTGGCCAGCGCCTTGACCTTGCCTGCCCGCACTTGTTCGGCCATGGTGGTCACGGCGTCAAACATCACGTCAACTTGGCCGCCGATGACGTCGGTGCGCGCACCCGAACTGCCTTTATAGGGCACGTGAACCATGTCAATCTCAGCCATACTTTTAAACAGCTCGCCAGCCATGTGGTAGGGCGTGCCGGGGCCCGAAGACGCGTAGTTCAGTTTGCCCGGGTGGGCTTTGGCGTAAGCGATAAATTCTTTCAAATTGTTCGCCGGGACTTTCGGGTTAGCAACCAGCACCAAGTCTGAATAGTTGATGGGCGCAACGGCGACGAAGTCGCGCATCAAGTGAAACGGCTTGTTCGGAATCAGTGTTTCGTTGACGGTGTGGGTGTTCGACATCAGCAGCAGCGTGTAGCCGTCAGCCGGTGATTTGGCCGCAACGTCGGTGCCGATGACGGAGCCAGCGCCGGGTTTGTTGTCGACGATATAGGACTGGCCGAGTGCCTCGGTCAGCCGCTGCGCGATGAAACGCGCATACACATCAGCCGGGCCACCCGCGGCGAAAGGCACGACGATCTTGACGGCACGGCTCGGGTAGGCCTGGGCCGATGCGCTGGTGTGAGCCAGCACGCTGGCCAAGCCGATCACGGCGAGGCTGGTGCGAATAAATGTTTGACGGCGCATAAATATCTCCTTTGTTACTCGATCTTGCCCATTCTCTTGACGACTTCAGCCATGCGCTTGGCATCGGCTTGCACGTATTTCTCAAATTCTGCACTGTCTTGGTACATCACTGGGCTGCCAGCGGCCAAGATGACTTCTTTGACACGTGCGTCATTCGCTGCAAAACGGGCGGCAGCACGCAGGCGCTGGGCGATCGGCTCTGGCGTGGCGGCTGGAATGAACATACCCGACCACTGCGCGTACTCGGCGTTGATGCCAGCGTCTTTCAAACTGCTCAGCTCCGGCATGGCCATCAGCTTGCCATTGCCCCAATGGCCCAGGACGCGCAACTTGCCGGCTTTGACGTGTTGCAGCACGGTGGCTGGTCCCGACGACACCGCGTCAATTTGGCCTCCGAGCAGCGCCACCACGGCCGGGCCGGCGCCGGTGAACGGAATGTGTGTCAGCTTGATGCCGGTGTTTTGCGCCAAAATTTCCATCGGCACGTGCATGGTGCCGTAGTTGCCCGACGAGCCGTAGTTGATGGCACCGGGGCGTTTCTTGGCGTCGTTGACAAAATCTTGCGCGGTTTTCCAAGGCGCGTCGGCGCGCACGGCCAGCACCGTCGGGTCGGCGGTGTAGCGCGCAATCGGCCGCAAATCTTGCAGCGCAAACATGGCGGGTCGGCCCAGCAAAATGTCCGCTTCGGGTATCACGGTGAGTGACGACAGCGCCATCAAAATGGTGTAACCATCAGGCTTAGACTTGGCCGCAACGCTCATGCCAATGCCGCCGCCTGCGCCTGCGCGGTTTTCTATCACCACTGGCTGGCCCAAGTCTCGAGACATGGCTTCGGCCACCGGACGCGCCACCAAGTCGGCCAAGCCACCCGGCGGGAAGGGCACGATCATGGTGATGGCGCGGATCGGCCAAGTGCTTTGGGCACCCACCAAAGTAGCTGCTGAAAGCAGTAAGCCAGCCAGCAATGTGGAGCGTCGTTGTATGTTTTTCAAGGGTGTCTCCTGGTCGGGTTTTTGGGGGCTTGGGCGGGCGGAACCGGGGTTGGCGCGCAGGCTTCAAAGCCAGTTGGCATGCTAACATTCCAAAAATAATTTGGCGTCATCGGAATCCCTAGGTCGGCTTGACGCGTGACACTTTTTCAAACCAACAACACAGAGAGACAGCCCATGAAAATCGCAGCGTTCAATCACCAAGGTCAGCCTGGCGTCGGTCTGGTGTCTAGCGACTTGAAGTCAGTCCAGCCGTTTGACTTGAGCTTGGCTGAGCGCGAACTGGGCGCCTTGCCCATCATCGAGCGCCAAGCCAAAGGCGAGAGCCTGCCAGCCTTGTTGCCAGCCCTTGCGCTGGCCGACGTGACGTTGCGCGCACCTTTGCCAAAGCCACGCCGTAACATTTTTTGCGTCGGTAAAAACTACTTTGAGCATGCCAAAGAATTCGCTGGCAGCGGTTTTGACAGCAGCGCCAAATCGGGCGGTGCTATTCCAGAGCACCCAATCTACTTCAGCAAAGTGCCCGAGTCCGTGATCGGCACCGGTGCCACCGTTGAGATGCCCGCAGCGTCAACAGCGATTGACTACGAAGCCGAGTTGGCCGTCATCATCGGGCGCGGCGGCAAAGGCATTACAGCCAAAGACGCTCTGAGCCATGTCTGGGGCTACACCATCATCAACGACGTCACTGCGCGTGACTGGCAAAGCCGCCATCAGCAGTGGTTGCTGGGCAAGTCGTTTGACACCTTTTGCCCGATGGGCCCGTGGCTGGTCAGCGCCGACGAACTCGACGGCACCAATACACGTATGCGTGGCTACGTGAACGGCGAGTTGCGCCAAGACGTCTCAACCCAAGACTTGATTTTTGACATCCCAACCCTGATCGAAGTGCTGTCGGCAGGCATCACGTTGTACCCCGGCGACGTGATTGCGACTGGCACACCCGTCGGTGTGGGCATTGGTTTCAAGCCGCCGAAGTACTTGGTGTCGGGCGACCAGTTGCGCATCGAGATCGACGGCATTGGCTCTTTGGACAATCCAGTCCGCTGAGCTTGACTGGATGAGCGGCCTAGCGGCCGCTCAGACCACCAGCGGTGCGGCTTGCATCGCTTCGGTCTGCTCCACCAGCATGTCGACCTGGCCTTTCCAGTAGTCGCTGGAGCCGAACCAGGGAAAGTTGATCGGGAAAATCGGGTCACTCCAGCGCTGGGCCAGCCACGCGCTGTAGTGCACCAGCCGCAGCGTGCGCAGCGGCTCGATCAAGGCCAGCTCGCGCCGGTCAAATTCACGAAATTCTTCATAGCCGTCCACCAAGGCGCCAAGCTGGCGCGTGCATTGGGGGCGGTCGCCAGACAGCAGCATCCACATGTCTTGCACCGCTGGCCCGGTGCGTGCGTCGTCCAAGTCAACAAAGTGCGGGCCAGCACCAGAAGCGCCTTCGGGTGTCCACAAAATATTGCCGGGATGGCAGTCACCGTGCAACCTGAGCGTGCGCACGCTGCCGACGTCCTTGATCACGCCTTGGGCTACTTGCATGGCTTCTTCAAACGCGTTGCGCCAGCGCGACTCCATGTCCAGCGGCAGGTGGTTGCCAGCCAACAAAACATCGCGGCTGGCGAAACCGAAGGTGTCGATGTTGAGCGCAGGTCGGTCGGTGAAAGCGCTGCGGCCACCGACGCTGTGGATGCGCGCCAGAAAGCGGCCAATCCATTCGAGCACGGCGTTGTCTTCCAGCTCAGGCCGGCGGCCGCCACGGCGCGGGGAGACGCTGAACGAAAAACCGGCAAAGTGGTGCAGCGTTTGGCCGTTCAGCGTCAATGCACCGACGACCGGAATCTCGTCAGCCATCAACTCGACGGCAAAGGCGTGCTCTTCCAAAATTTGCGCATCGCTCCAGCGACCTGGGCGATAAAACTTGGCGACCACTGTGTCGCCTGCGCCGCCGGCGTTGCCTTCAGGCGGTGCCGGGCTTTCGAGCGAAATTT
>CANFZL010000170.1 GCA_947451205.1 Comamonadaceae bacterium | reverse complement strand
TTCAGCTTGAAGGTCAATGCCTGGCTGTGGCAGCGCATGGCGCCGATGCGCACACAAAAGCCATCAACCGGCACGGCAGGGCTGCCGAAGCCTTCGCCTTGGGCCAGAATTTTGTTGGTCTCGGCCATGCCTTTCCACTCTTCTTTGGACATGCCGTCACCCAGATCTTTGTCGATCCAAGGAATCAGCGAGCCGCCCAGCGGGACGCCGAAGTTCGCGGTCTCTGCGGCTGTCAAGCTGCGCTGTTTGGCAATGACCTTGCGGTCGATTTCCAAGATCGCGCTTTTCGGGTCGTCCAGCAGGGCTTTGACTTCTGCGTTCAGCGTGCCGTATTGCGTCAGCAACTCGCGCATGTGCTGGGCACCACCCCCAGAAGCAGCTTGGTAGGTCTGGGTGCTCATCCATTCAACGAGGCCGGCCTTGTACAGTGCGCCCACGCCCATCAACATGCAGCTGACGGTGCAGTTGCCGCCCACCCAGTTGTTGCCGCCGCGTTGCATGGCGTTTTTGATCACTGGCAGGTTGACCGGATCCAGCACGATGACGGCGTCATCGTTCATGCGCAGCGTCGATGCCGCATCAATCCAGTGACCTGTCCAGCCAGCCGCACGCAGTTTTGGAAAGACTTCCGCGGTGTAGTCGCCGCCTTGGGCGGTCAGAATAATGTCGCATTTTTTCAGCGCATCGATGTCAAAAGCGTCTTTGAGCGTGGTCTCGTTTTTAGCCTGCGCTGGGGCCTTGCCGCCCGCATTCGAGGTAGAGAAAAACACCGGCTCGATCAGGCCAAAGTCGCCCTCGGCTTGCATGCGGTCAATCAATACCGAGCCGACCATGCCGCGCCAGCCGACCAAACCTACTAAATTACCTGTCAATTTCACTGGATATCCTTCAATAAATTCTCAAATTCGGCGTTCAGCCGAGCGCTTTGACCACCGCGTTGCCCATTTCGACTGTGCCGACACGGGTCGTGCCTTCGCTGTAAATGTCTGGCGTGCGCAGACCTTGGCTCAAGACCGCGTCCACGGCTTTTTCGATGCGAGCAGCAGCTTCCGGCTGGTTCAAGCTGAAGCGCAGCATCATGGCGGCGCTCAAAATCGTGGCCAGCGGATTGGCCACGCCCTTGCCGGCGATGTCGGGTGCGCTGCCGTGGCTCGGCTCGTACAGGCCTTGGTTTTGGGCGTTCAGACTGGCCGATGGCAACATGCCAATGCTGCCAGTAAGCATGGCGGCGGCGTCGCTCAGGATGTCGCCGAACATGTTGCCGGTGACTACTACGTCAAATTTTTTCGGTGCTTTCACCAGTTGCATGGCGGCGTTGTCGACATACATGTGGTCCAGCGCGACGTCGGGGTATTGCAGGCCGACCTCGGTCACCACGTCTTTCCAGAGCTGGAAGGTTTCGAGTACGTTGGCTTTGTCGACGCTGGTGACGCGGTTGCTGCGTTTGCGTGCCGCCTGAAAAGCCACATGCGCGATGCGCTCGATTTCCGGGCGCGAATAGCGCATGGTGTCGAAGGCTTCTTCGCTACCCGGGAAATGGCCGTCAGTGGCGATGCGGCGACCGCGGGGTTGGCCAAAGTAAATGTCACCCGTCAGCTCACGAATGATGAGGATGTCGAGGCCCGACACCAGTTCGCGCTTCAGGCTGGACGCATCCACCAGTTGTGGATAGCAAATGGCCGGACGAAAGTTGGCAAACAGGGCGAGGTTTTTGCGCAGGCCCAAAATGGCTTGCTCAGGCCGCAGAGGCCGGTCCAGGGTGTCGTATTTCCAGTCGCCGACAGCGCCAAACAATATGGCATCCGATGCCTTGGCCAGTGCCAGGGTGGCTTCCGGCAACGGGTGTCCGTGGGCGTCAAAAGCGGCACCACCCACCAGCGCGGTTTCCAGCGTCATGTCCAAGTCCAGAACCTTCAAGACCTTGACGGCCTCGGCGACGATTTCGGTGCCGATGCCATCGCCCGGGAGTACTGCAATTTTCATCATCTAGCCATTCATGTTTTGCGACCTAGGCCGCGAATTAAGGAGTTCGCGAAAAGTCACGAAAGGGAAGCCGTCAAAGTCGAGATATCAGACCTTGTGCGTGTGCGCCAACCAAGGTTTGCTGGCCAGTCGCTCAGCCTCAAAAGCCTTGATTTTTTCGGCTTTTTGCAAGGTTAGGCCGATGTCATCAAGTCCGCCCAGCAGGCAAAATTTGCGAAAAGGCTGGACTTCAAACGGCAACTCTTCGCCTTGCGGCTTGATCACCACTTGGCGTTCGAGGTCGATGGTCAATTGGTAGCCGGGGAAGGCCAGAGCATTGGCAAACAGCTGGCTCACTTGGGCCTCAGGCAAGACGATCGGCAGCAAGCCGTTCTTGAAACTGTTGTTGAAAAAGATGTCGGCATAGCTGGGCGCAATGATGGCCCGAAAACCGTATTGGTCAAGAGCCCAAGGCGCGTGTTCACGCGATGAGCCGCAGCCAAAGTTTTTGCGCGCCAGCAAGACCGATGCGCCTTTGTAGCGGGACTGGTTCAGCACGAAGTCCGGATTTGGCTTGCGTGATGCTGGGTCTTGTCCGGGAAAGCCGGCGTCGAGGTAGCGCCAGGCGTCAAACAGGTTAGGGCCGAAACCGGTCTTGCGGATCGACTTGAGAAATTGCTTCGGGATGATGGCGTCGGTGTCCACGTTTTCGCGGTCCATGGGGGCCACCAGGCCTTGGTGTACGGTGAATTTTTGCATGGCTGTAGGGTTTATTTCTTGGCCGCGTTTTCAACCGCGGCACCGGCTTTTTGTACGTCTTGCCCAAGGCCGCGAAAGGTGTTGCAGCCTGTCAAAAGCACAGACAGTGAGATGCAGACGAAAGCGATGGTTTTGCTGATCATGGTGGACCTTGGGTTCAAGCGAATTTACGGATGTCAACAAAATGGCCATGCACAGCGGCCGCAGCAGCCATCGCCGGGCTGACCAAATGGGTGCGGCCACCGGCGCCTTGACGGCCTTCGAAGTTACGGTTGCTGGTCGATGCGCAGCGCTCACCCGGCTCCAGCCGGTCGGCGTTCATGGCCAAGCACATGGAGCAGCCAGGCTCGCGCCATTCAAAACCGGCGGCGACAAAAATCTTGTCGAGACCTTCGCGTTCGGCTTGTTCCTTGACCAAGCCGGAACCCGGCACGACCATGGCGAGCTTGACGTTTTTAGCGACTTTTTGGCCGATCTTTTTCACGATGGCTGCGGCTTCGCGGATGTCCTCGATGCGGCTGTTGGTGCACGAACCGATGAAGACTTTGTCGATCATGATGTCGTTGATGGCCTTGCCCGGGGCCAGGCCCATGTAGGTCAAGGCGCGTTCGATGGCATCGCGTTTGTTGGCGTCTTTTTCTTTGTCTGGATCGGGCAGGATGTCTTCGATCGACAACACCATCTCAGGCGAGGTGCCCCAGGTGACTTGTGGTCGGATGCTGCCTGCGTCGAGTTCGACCACGGCGTCAAATTTTGCGCCAGCGTCAGAGCGCAAGGTGTTCCAGTATTGAACTGCCATGTCCCATTCCGGACCACCGACAAATTGGCCGGTTTTGGGGTCAGTGCCGGGCGCGAGCAAACGACCCTTGACGTAGTCGATGGTTTTTTGGTCGACCGCCACCAACCCGGCGCGCGCGCCGGCTTCGATCGCCATGTTGCAAACCGTCATGCGGCCTTCCATGCTCAAGGCACGGATCGCCGCGCCGCCAAACTCTATGGTGTAGCCGGTACCGCCCGCCGTGCCGATCTTGCCGATGATGGCCAGCACGATGTCTTTGCCGGTCAGGCCCGGGGCCAGTGTGCCTTCGACTTTGATCAGCAGGTTTTTGGCCTTTTTGGCCAGCAGCGTTTGCGTCGCCATGACGTGCTCGACTTCGCTGGTGCCAATGCCGTGCGCCAGCGCGCCAAAGGCGCCGTGCGTGGAGGTGTGCGAGTCGCCGCAGACGACGGTCATGCCGGGCAGCGTGGCGCCACTCTCAGGCCCCATCACGTGGACGATACCTTGCCGCTTCGAGAGAAACGGGAAGTAGGCGGCGGCACCGAACTCTGCGATGTTGCTGTCCAGCGCAAGAACTTGCTCTTTGCCGACCGCGTCGGTCAAGCCGTCGTAACCCAGCTCCCAGCCGGTGGTCGGCGTGTTGTGGTCGGCGGTGGCGACGATGGAGCTGATGCGCCAGACCTTGCGGCCGGCTTCGCGCAGGCCTTCAAAGGCTTGCGGGCTGGTCACTTCATGAACCAGATGGCGGTCGATGTAAATGATGGCCGTGCCATCTTCTTCGGTGTGGACGACGTGTTCGTCCCAGATCTTGTCGTAGAGGGTGCGCATTTGTTTCCTTCGGGTTTTTTATTTTAAAGCTATGGGAGCCGCTATGGAAGAGTTGGCGTTGGCCATTGCAACTGACGGCCGCTGCTGAGGCGTAGTTTTTCGATGTCTTCGGGTGTGTCAAGGTCTTGCACAAAATGCGGGTTGTCACAGTCGAAGGCGTGTGCTTGCAGTGCATGTTGCTGGCGCCATTGTTTGCAGCCAACCTCGGGCGGGCAGGCCAGCATGGCGCTGCGGACTGCTGTGGTGAAGACGACCGGGTTGCCTGGCTGCCCTTGCACGCGCGGGAACAACAGTGATGTACCTGCTGGGCGTTGTTGGAAAGCGTCCATCACCTGTCGAACATCTGGCGCATCGATCAAAGGCTGGTCGGCCAGTGCCATCAGCACGGCATCGGTCTGGCCACTCAGGCTTTGCAAACCCAGCCGCTGCGATGAAATCGGGCTGGCTTCCGGGTTGGTGTTGGTGACTAGCTTGATAGCCAAGTTTTGCAGCAGCGGCGCTATCTCGCTAGCATGGTGGCCCAAGACGACCACCAGTTCTGTCACGCCGGCGCTCTGCAAGGCCATGATCTGGCGGCGTATCAGCGGCACACCGTCTAGCTCCAGCAGTGACTTGGGCTTGTAGCCCATGCGCGTACCTGCACCGGCGGCGAGCAGCACTGCCGACACACTGAGGGGCGGCAGAGTTGAGTTGGCAGCGGAGACAGTCACGGATGTCTCAGTCGATGATGTTGTCAGCATCGAGGACGCGCACGCGCGGGTCGACGTTGTAGCCACCAAATTCGGTGTAACGCAGTAAGTGCCGCTCACAGCGCATACAGCGCCAGACGTCGCACTGGTTGTACGGAAAATAAGCGGGCGCGATGGGCGCGTTTGGTGATTCGTAGCGTGTTCCCTGCGGATGGCATTCTTCGAGGGCCGGTTCTTCAATGGCGGTGTTGCGCAGGGTGCCGACCGGAGTCATGTGCGCCGTCTCCCAGCGGTATTCAGCAAGGCTCTCCCAGGAGGTGCAGGCACCGAGGGCGCAGCTGCAAGCTTGCGGCGCTGCTGCGCCGGCTAAGGCCAATCGCAGTGCTGCAGAGTTGGCGATGTGTTTCACGATGATGTGGTGACCGGGCTTTCTGAGCATTGAATTGACAGTACTCTGGATGCGAAAAGCCCACCGACACGAGGCAGGCAGGCTTTTAAGTATCAGCTTATCAGGACGTTAACAGTCAATTAGCGTTGATCGATAGGCTTGACGTCACGCGGTGTTGAACCGGAGAACAGCTGGCGTGGACGGCCAATCTTGTACTCAGGGTCGCCGATCATTTCGTTCAGTTGCGCGATCCAGCCGACCGTTCGCGCCAAGGCGAAGACGGCGGTGAACAGCGGCACCGGAATACCGATGGCGCGCTGGACGATGCCCGAGTAAAAGTCGACGTTCGGGTAGAGCTTGCGGGAGACGAAGTAGTCGTCCTCAAGGGCAATCTTTTCGAGTGTCATGGCCAACTTGAACAGCGGGTCGTTTTCGAGGCCCATCTCTTGCAGCACTTCTT
>CANFZL010000169.1 GCA_947451205.1 Comamonadaceae bacterium | reverse complement strand
GTGCCGACATGGCGTGACAACTGGCGCGCATGCCAAGCGATGTCGGCCGCTTCGTGGCGCATGAAATAGCTCACGTCAAGGGTTGCCCAAAGCGCTTTGTGTGACTCAAAAGGCTCTGCATGCAGCGCCAACATGGTCAAGGCATCGCGCTTGCGGGATTCAACTTCGGCTCGCGGATCGGGCGCGCCGCCCCCCAACACGCGCAAGGTGTAGCGGTACAGGTCTTCTAGAAGTTTGCCTTTCCAGGCGTTCCAGACTTTAGGGCTGGTGCCGCGAATATCGGCCACGGTCAGCAGGTACAAAGCGGTGAGGTAGCGTTCATTGCCAACGCGCTGAGCGAAGGCTGAAATGACTTCCGGGTTGCTCAGGTCTTCTTTCTGGGCGATGCGGCTCATGCTCAGGTGTTCGCGCACCAAAAATTCAATGAGTTCAGCATCTTCCGTGGCGATATCGTGTTGCCGGCAGAAGGTGCGAACGTCTTTACAGCCCAGTTCGGAGTGGTCGCCGCCACGGCCTTTGGCGATGTCATGAAACAGTGCGGCCGTGTACAAAATCCACGGCCGATCCCAACCTGCTGCGAGTTGCGAGCACATCGGGTATTCATGCGAATGCTCGGCCATGAAAAAGCGCCGTACGTTGCGCAGCACCATCAAGATGTGCTGGTCGACCGTGTAGACATGAAAAAGGTCGTGCTGCATCTGTCCGACGATCTGCCGAAAGACCCACAAATAACGACCCAACACCGAGGTTTGGTTCATCAGCCGCATGGCGTGCGTGATGCCTTCGTCTTGCTGCAAAATTTGCCGAAAAGTATCGCGATTGACTGGGTCGCGGCGAAATTTAGCGTCCATCACGGCGCGAGCGTTGTACAACGCTCTGAGCGTCCGGGCTGACAGACCATTGACACCCGTCGTGGTCTGGAAAATCAAAAAAGTCTCAAGGATCGCGTGCGGCTCGCGCACATACAAATCATCGCTGGCGACTTCAATCCGGCCTGCTTTTTCAAAAAAACGCTCGTTGAGCGGCCGCAGCGGCTGCGGGTTGGGGTTCAAGCGGTCTTCAATATTCAGCAGCAAAATTTGATTCAGCTGGGTCACTGCTTTGGCGGCCCAGTAGTAGCGGCGCATCAACGATTCACTGGCACGGCGCGGCAGTCTGGAGCCGTCAGGTGCTTGGCTCGAATAGCCAAAAGACTCGGCGACAACGGTTTGCAAGTCGAAGACCAAGCGGTCTTCGCGGCGGCCCGCCAGAAGGTGCAGACGGGCGCGGATCAAATTCAGCAGGGATTCATTGCTCTTGATTTGCCGCACCTCGAAGGGGGTGGCCAATCCATTGCGCGCAAGCTCGTCCCAAGACTTACCGAGACCCGCAGCGCGTGCCACCCAGAGCACCACTTGCAGGTCACGCAGGCCGCCGGGGGACTCCTTGCAGTTCGGTTCTAAGGCGTAAGGGGTGTCTTCGAATTTGTTGTGGCGTTGGCGCAGTTCCAGCGTTTTAGCCACAAAAAAAGCTTGTGGGTCGATGGCTGCGTCAAGCTGCGCGCGCAGGCCTGAAAAGTTGTCTTTTGACCCGGCCAGCCAACGCGCCTCAAGGAGTGAGGTTTGCACTGTCACATCTTTGGCAGATTCTTCAATGCACTCAGCCAGAGTCCGGACGCTGGAGCCGATCTCCAGTCCGCAGTCCCAGCAACTGCCAATGAAGTTTTCTATCCGGGTTTTGAGGCTGGTGCCGTCCGTCTGCGGTTGATCGACTGTGTCGATCTCTATCTGCGTGCCGTCGGGCAGCAGCAGAAGCACATCAACGTCTGAGTTTGGAAACAACTCCCCCCGACCGTAACCGCCTACAGCGATTAACGTGCAGTCAGCGCCAAAACCGGCGCGCTGCCAAAGTTGCTGCAGTGTGGTGTCTGCGTGTTTTGCCAGCTTTTGCAGCAGGCTGCGGATGCCTCGGCTGGATGCGCCGCTTTGCGCCAGTGAAGACAGCAGTCCGGTTTTGCCGGCTTTGTAGTGCTCACGCAGTTGGGCCAAATCGCTGAGGGGAGCCAGCGCAATGGTTGCTGTGGCCGCAGAACTGTGGGTTTGCATCCGGAACGAGGCGGCTTGTGAATCAGGCGCTGACCGGGAAGCCAGCCACTGGGGCTTGGGCAGCGTGGAAAGCCGCCACAAAGGCCGGGGTTTCCGGGCTACCGGCAGACATCGTCAGAACTTCATAGCCTGTTTCAGTCACCAGAATCGTGTGCTCCCATTGGGCCGACAGCGAATGGTCGCGCGTCACAATGGTCCAGCCGTCTTTTTCTGCGCCATCTTTGATGTCACGCTTGCCCGCATTGATCATGGGCTCAATGGTGAAGGTCATGCCGGGTTTGAGCACTTCTAGCGTGCCTGGGCGGCCGTAATGCAAGACCTGTGGGTCTTCATGAAAGCGTTTGCCAATGCCGTGACCGCAAAACTCGCGGACGACAGTGAAGCCTTGTTTTTCGGCAAAGGTCTGGATTGCGTGACCAATATCACCCAAGTGAATGCCGGGCTTGACGCGCATGATGCCTTGCCACATGGCTTCAAAAGTGACATGGCATAAGCGCTTGGCAGCGATCGAGACATCACCAATCATGTACATACGGCTGTTGTCGCCAAACCAACCATCTTTGGTGATCACGGTGACATCGATGTTCATGATGTCGCCCTTTTTCAAGGGCTTGTCGTTCGGTATGCCGTGACACACCACATGGTTCAGCGAGGTGCACAGGGAAGCCGGGTAGGGTGGATAGCCGCCCGGCTGGTAGCCCAGCGTGGCGGAAATCGTGCCCTGCACATTGACCATGTAGTCATTGGCGAGCTTGTCGATTTCTTTGGTGGTCACACCCACTTTGACAAAAGGGGTGAGGTAATCTAGCACCTCGGATGCCAATTTGCAGGCCACCCGCATGCCTTCGATTCCGGCGGCGTCTTTGTACGTAATACTCATACCGCTGATTATCCACCCAGCTACAAACCAGCGTGAAGTCCGGGCTTCCCCTGAGTTCATCGATGCCGGCTGAGCACTGATAAAATTCGGCGCTATCGCCCAACCCCGGACCAGGCCCTTAGCCGACCCCCGACAACCACAAGGCCGCCGCCACCGTGACCCTGCATCTGACGACTTTCGAGGGCGAATCCTGCGGGATCAATGCCCTGAGCGACTTCCGCGCCCAGCAATTGCTTCCCCGCCTGCAAGCCATCAACGAGAAAATCTCCGGCATCAGTGCCCGGTTTGTGCATCTGGTGGCCACTGATGCGCCGCCGACTGAAGCCCAGAAAACCCAGCTTGAAGCGCTGCTCAGCTATGGCGAGCCCTGCGGTACTTGGCCGGCCAACACGACGGGGGCGTCGTTTTTCATCGTCACGCCACGCTTTGGCACGGTCTCGCCTTGGGCTTCCAAGGCCACTGACATCGCCCACAGCTGCGGCTTGGCGGTTAAGCGCGTTGAACGCATGACTGAATATTGCGTCTCGATCAAGTCTGGATTGTTGGGTAAAACCTATTTGAGCGCGCACCAGCGGGAAGACATCATTGCCTTGCTGCACGACCGCATGACTGAAAGCGTCATGACCGACCGGGCGCAAGCGGCTTCGCTGTTTGCTGAACTGCAGGCGGCCCCGCTGCAGTCGATTGACGTGCTGGGTGGTGGCAAGGCCGCGCTGGAGACCGCCAACATCGAATTTGGGCTGGCCTTGGCGGGTGACGAAATCGAGTATTTGGTGCAGGCTTTCACGCAGCTTCAGCGCAACCCCACCGACGTCGAATTGATGATGTTCGCGCAGGCCAACAGCGAGCATTGCCGCCACAAAATTTTCAACGCTGAATTCACTATTGACGGCGTGCCGCAAGACAAGACTCTGTTTGGCATGATCCGCAACACCGAGCAGCTGAACCCACAACACACGGTGGTGGCTTATTCTGACAACGCATCGGTGATGGAGGGCGGCAAGGTTCAGCGTTTTTACGCACAAGCTGGCTCAGCTGCTGGCGCATCTGCGTTACAGCCCTACGCTGCGCACACAGAAGTCTTAACGCACGTGCTGATGAAAGTCGAAACGCACAACCACCCGACCGCGATTTCTCCGTTCCCTGGCGCCTCGACGGGCGCGGGCGGCGAAATCCGTGATGAAGGCGCTACCGGCCGCGGTTCTAAGCCTAAAGCTGGCCTGACGGGCTTCACCGTGTCGCGGCTGTTCGACACGTCCTTCGGCAAGCCGGACCACATCGCCAGCGCCTTGCAAATCATGACCGAAGGCCCACTTGGTGGCGCAGCGTTCAACAACGAATTTGGCCGGCCGAACTTAGCCGGTTACTTCCGCGAATACGAGCAAACCGTGAACGGCCAGCGCTGGGGTTACCACAAGCCGATCATGATTGCAGGCGGACTCGGCACGATCGACGCAGGGCTGACAAAGAAAATTTTGTTCCCTGCCGGCACGTTGCTGATTCAGCTCGGTGGTCCCGGCATGCGCATCGGCATGGGCGGCAGCGCAGCCAGCTCCATGGCCACAGGAACAAACGCGGCAGCACTGGATTTTGATTCAGTGCAACGTGGCAACCCTGAGATTGAACGGCGCGCACAAGAGGTCATCAACCAGTGCGCGCAACTCGGTGCCGCCAATCCGATTTTGGCGATTCATGACGTGGGTGCGGGCGGATTGTCGAACGCCTTTCCAGAACTCGTCAACGACGCCGGTCGCGGCGCACGCTTTGACCTGCGCGCTGTACCGCTGGAAGAAAGCGGCTTGAGCCCTAAGGAGATTTGGAGCAATGAAAGCCAGGAGCGCTACGTGATGGCGATTGCGCCAGAGTCGCTGCCGCAATTCCAAGCCTTCTGCGAACGCGAGCGTTGCCCTTTCTCGGTGGTCGGTGTGGCGACTGAAGAAAAAGACCTCGTTCTGTTTGACAACGAAGCGACAAGCGTGGGGGCCATAACGCCTGTTCAGATGCCCATGAATGTGTTGCTTGGCAAGCCACCCAAGATGCACCGCGATGTGCAGAGTGTTGCTATCGCCGTGACACCACTTGACTTGACCGGCGTCGATTTACAAAAAAGCGTCATCGATGTGCTGAGCCACCCGACGGTGGCCTCCAAACGCTTTCTCATCACCATCGGCGACCGCACCGTGGGCGGTCTCACGCACCGCGACCAAATGGTTGGTCCGTGGCAAGTGCCGGTGGCCGACTGCGCCGTGACCTTGGCCGACTACCAAGGCTTTGCCGGTGAGGCCATGAGCATGGGTGAGCGCACACCGCTGGCCACCACCGACGCTGCCGCATCAGGCCGCATGGCGGTAGCTGAGGCCATCACCAATTTGTTGGCCGCGCCGATCGACTTGCCGCGCGTCAAGCTGTCGGCGAACTGGATGGCCGCCTGCGGTGAACCCGGACAAGACGCCGCTTTGTTTGAGACCGTCAAAGCCGTCGGCATGGAGCTCTGCCCAGCACTGGGCGTGTCGATTCCAGTCGGCAAAGATTCACTGTCGATGCGCACGGTGTGGGACGACAAAAAAGTCACCTCACCGGTCTCGCTCATCGTCACTGCGTTTGCCACGCTGGCCGATGTTCGCGGCACGCTGACGCCGCAGCTGAACACCGAAGAAGCGGACACCACGCTGATCTTGATTGACCTTGGCAAAGGCCAAAGCCGCATGGGTGCATCGATCCTGGCGCAAACGCTGGAGCGCGGCGAGGGCGCTGTGCCCGACCTCGACGATGCGCAAGACTTGGTCAACCTCGTCAACGCCATCAATGCCTTGCGCGCGCAAGGCGACATCTTGGCCTACCACGACCGCAGCGACGGCGGCCTGTTGGCGGCTGTGTGCGAAATGGCCTTTGCCGGACAAGTCGGCGT
>CANFZL010000168.1 GCA_947451205.1 Comamonadaceae bacterium | reverse complement strand
TCACCCGCTCGCTCCAAAGCGATCGACAGCGCAAGGCCTTCGGAGATTGAATGCACCACGGCCTGAAGCAGCGCGCGCCTCGGTCCCCCAGCCTCTTTATCGGCCAGCGTGTTCAACGCCTCCAAGAGGCTCAGCCCGGCCGTCACCAGAGAGGCGAGTTCTTGGGCGAACAGCGAGATGTCGAGCTTCTTGGCCAACCCCCTACGCGGACTCGGGCGCTGCGGGCTTTGCGGCCCGCCGGAGCGCTCGTCGCCGCTGCGAGCGTCGCAACGCAGCACGTGCATGCCTCGCTCGCGAAGTAACTCGGTCGCGGTCGCGGCATCGGCGGCAGTTATCCGCAACGACGTCAGTGTGCCCTGCGCGGTGCGTGCAACCAGGTTAAAGCTTGTAGCCATGGCGTGTGTCTGCGGCGAGTCTATTGACCAGCGACCCAAGAGGTCACGTCTGCGGCTTCGCCAGTGCCGCCGATCTGACCGTCTGAGCCCAGCGCCATGATGTCGAAGTCGCCATGGTCACCCGGCGACTTGAAGGTGTATTTGTTACCCCAAGGGTCGGCGGGAACGGGCTTTTTCAGATAGGGTCCGGCCCAGCGATCCACATTTTGCGGCTTCATGTAGAGCGCGTTGAGGCCTTGCTCAGTCGTCGGATAGCTTCCGATGTCAAGCCGGTATTGGTCTAGAGCCTTGTCCAGCGACTCTATCTGGGCCTTGGCGACCTTCGCGTTGGACTTGCTGACTTGGTCAAAGTAGCGCGGCGCCACGAGTCCCGCGAGCAGCCCGATGATGACAATCACCACCAAAAGTTCCAGCAGGGTGAAGCCGCGTTCACAGAACCGCACAGCCTTCAAAAATCCACGGCGGTTTTTGTTGGCAGAGTCTCGCATAGCTCGATCAGACGATTTCATGTCGTGAAAATATTCCAAATATGTTGAATAGCAAGCCATTCACACGTCTGTGGCGGGTGCCAGCAGCTCGTGATTAACAGCCAGCCCTGCCCAAAAATGATGGCAAGGCACAACTCTGGATTTGATTACAGTTGTGTAAACGGTTATATTTGTGACAAGATTGAAAAGATTGAAAAGATTGAAAAGATTGAAAAGAATGATTACATTTCTTTGAACCTGAGACGCCATGACCTCTTCCCTCCCCTTATCGCTGTACATCTTGGTGGTGTCCGACAACGCTGAATCGCTTGCCGTGCTGCAAACGCTGGTTCTGGCTTGCGGCCACAAGGTGCGCACCGCGCAAAGTGGCAGCGATGCACTTGCTCAAGTTCAAACCCATGAACCCGACTTGATCGTGTTAGACCTGCAGGGCCCGGAATTGGATGGTTTTGAGTTCACGCGCCAATTGCGTTTGCAGCACGATGACCGTTTGCTGCAGGTCGTTTTAATCACGCCTTCTCAAGGCGATGATCCAGTCATCCTCGCACTCCAAAGTGGTGCCGACGACTGCTTGCGGCGCCCCGTCAATGCGGCCTTGCTAGGCGCCAAGCTGCGACAATTTTCCGGTGTGCAGGCACTCCAGTCACGCTTGGCGCGCTTAGCCCAGCGCCAGCTCGACATCATCGACAACATCACTGATTCAGTCATCACGCTGGACCTGAACGGTAACGTTGAAGACATGAACAGCAGGGCCCACGAGCTGTTTGACCACCGCCCGCATTTTGACCACGTGTTGCCGTGGAACGGCGGAGATTGTCAGAGCCTACTTGGCGTGCCGTTGACAGAACTCCTGACTCAACGGGAATGCAGCGTGCACCGCGTCGACGGCAGCTTGATGGTGGTCGACGTCAGCTACAAAGAATGGCGCGAGCAAGGCGGCGTGCGCTACACACTGGTTTTGCGTGACCTGACTGAGCGCCGTGCGGTTGAACTGATGCAGAACGAATTCTTGGCCACCGTCAGCCACGAACTGCGCACACCGCTAACTGCAGTGCTCGGCTCATTAGGTCTGTTGGCCGGTGGGGCTGCCGGCACTTTGCCAGCCGCTGCCATGCAGTTGACCTCGGTGGCTCAGCGCAATGGCAAGCGCTTGTCGCGCCTGATCGACGACATCCTTGACCTGACCCAAATCCGGAGCGACCAGTTTGTTTTGCACCTGCGACAACAGCCGGTTGGGCCGCTGCTGCAAGAGGCGCTGGCGGCCAGCCAAGCCTATGCCAGCACGCTCAGCGTGCACTTAGAAGCTATAGGCATCAACGACCACGGCGACACAGAACTCCAACTGGATACCGATCGGTTTCTACAAGTCATGGCTAATTTGCTGTCGAACGCCATCAAACACTCGCCCAAAGGTGAGGTGGTTCAACTGCGGCTGATGATGACAGCGTCGGCGTTGTGCATCAGTGTCATCGATCGCGGCCCAGGCATTGACCCTGCGTTTCGCAGCCAGCTTTTCAAGCAGTTCTCTAAAGGTGAAGGCGGCGATCAAGGTGGACAACCCAACTCAGGCATGGGCCTTTACATCAGTCGCTTGTTGATCGAGCGCATGGGGGGGGAAATTGCCGCCGCGCCTGCAGTGGCCCAGCAAAGCGCTGGCGCTACTTTCAGCGTGACGCTGCCAATGGCACACAGGTCGACATTGAAAGCACTGACCGCATGAACAAACTTCGCCGTGTGATGTGTATCGAAGACGATCCCGACATTCGGATGTTGATTGAGTTCAGCCTGAGCGCGGTCGGGCAACTCGAGGTGTTGAGCTGCGCCAGTGGCAGTCAGGCCTTGGCCAGCGTCACCGCTTTTGCACCCAATTTGGTCTTGCTCGATGTCATGATGCCAGGCATGAGCGGCCCTGAAACCCTGAAAGCGCTGCGCCACATGCCGGCAATGAAAGGTGTTGCGGTCGTTTTTATGACAGCACAAGTGATGCCGGCCGAAGTAGAACAGCTGCTCATACACGGGGTCGCCGGGCTGATCGTCAAGCCATTTGACCCCATGACCTTGCCGCAAAATCTCCAACCTTTTTGGGAACATGGCCGTGGTACAGACTGACGCTGAGGCTGCGGCAGCAGCTATCTTTATCAGCTATCCATCACGTGTTGCTGCGTTACAACGCCGTTTTGTGGAAGGGTTACCCGCGCGCTGGTCAGCCATTTCGCTGGCTTCCAGAGGTAGCGAGGCTCAGCGGGCAGATTTGCACCGACTCGCCGGTGCGGCAGGGTCATTTGGTGCAGCGGCGCTGGGCGATGCGGCTCGTGCCGCTGAGTGTTGCATCGATGCGGACATGGCCTTGGCGCTGTTGAAGTTGCAGTCGCTGCTATCAAATATTAGTAACATCGATTAAAACGCATATTTATGCTTTAATTGTATTAATTGTATTAATTGTATTAATTGTATTAATTGTATTTATTGTATTTATACGGGGCATCAAAAATATGGAGCTGAACCACCACATGGAATCCCAAGATGTCTTGGTACTTGAACTACGGGTCGAAAAACTAACCGCTGGCAATGCCCCCGTATTTCTTGAGGCCGCGAAGGCCCTCACACTCGATGGGGGCAAAGTCGTACTCGACCTCACTGGGGTTCAATTTATTGACTCCATAGGCCTTGGCGCCCTGCTCTCCTTCTTGAAGTATTTGACGGACCTCAAGGCACAAATGCACTTGTGCGAGTTGTCGCACAACGTGATCGAGCAGTTCAAACTGATGCGCCTACACCGTACCTTCAAAATTCATGGTAACCGCGCCGACGCCATTCAAGGATTTGAAGGTTTGCAGTCCTGACACCACTCGGCCATTCGCTTGGCCTGAAATCAACGCAGAACACCCCGACAACCAAACTGAGAAGTTTCCTTTGATAAACAAAGCCATCATCTTGGCCGCCGGACGCGGAACCAAACTGCAACCTCTCACCACAGGCACACCTAAACCGATGATCCCGTTACTGGGCAAGCCGGTGATGGCGTACATCGTCGAGCATCTGGTGCGCCAAGGCATCACCGAGATCATGGTCAACACCAGCCATTTCGGGCACCACATCGAGCAGTACTTTGGCGATGGTCGACGCTTTGGCGTGCACATCGGCTACTCATTTGAGGGGCATATCAAAGACGGCCACAGCGTCCCCGAACCAATGGGTTCAGCCGGGGCGCTGCGCAACATACACAAGCTCGGCGGCTTCATTGACGAAACCACGGCGGTGCTGGGCGGCGACGCAGTGGTTGACATCAAACTGCAAGCCGCCGCCGCCACTCACCGTGCGCAAGGTGCTATCGCCAGCGTGATCACCCGTGAGGTGGCAGAAAAAGAGGTGTCTAACTACGGCATCGTGTTGTCAGACGCCGAAGGCCGCGTGAACTTGTTCCAAGAAAAACCAGCGGCGCACCAAGCCTTGTCGCGCCAAGCCAGCACCGGTATTTACTTGATTGAGCCCGAGGTGCTGGCACACATTCCGGCACATGGGATGTACGACATCAGCCGCGAATTATTCCCCGCGCTGGTAAACCAAGGTCTGCCATTTTTTGCCCAAAGCCACAGCTTTGAATGGCTGGACATCGGCCACCTGTCGGACTATTGGCAGGTCGTGCAACGCATGATGCTGGGTCAAGTGGCCT
Organism: Comamonadaceae bacterium; assembly: GCA_947451205.1. Classification (GTDB taxonomy): domain Bacteria; phylum Pseudomonadota; class Gammaproteobacteria; order Burkholderiales; family Burkholderiaceae_C; genus Polaromonas. The sequence goes on along the minus strand of CANFZL010000168.1, from coordinate 1,338 downwards.
GCGTCACCTTGCCCGGCCAGCAAATGCTACCGGGCGTGCACGTCGGGCTCAACACGCGAGTGGCTTGGGACACTGTGCAGTTTGAAGGACCGGTCTATATCGGCTCTGGTAGCCGCATAGATGCCGGCTGCGTGCTGCGCGGACCGCTGTGGATTGGCAATGGCTGCCATGTCGAGGCGGGCGCCGTGGTCGAGCGCAGCGTGCTGTTTGACTATGCCAAGGTTGGCGCTGGTACCAAGGCCGCCGAAGCGCTTGTCTCGCACACTTTTTGTGTCTCGAAAGATGGGCGCATTGAGCAGGGCGGCAGCGTGCCGGACAATGAACGCAGCTGGGATTTCGACCAAGAACCGCCACCTGGTTCAGTGTTGAACTTGAGCGGCGTCCAACCCCACTGGATCAATTGACTTGCTTATTTTTAAGCGCTTGACTTAGGCGCTTATTTCTACCCGCTCAAACCGGTAGCCAACGCCGTACACGGGTGCCAGCTTCCAGCCTTTGCTGCCGTCAAGGCTGAGTTTCTTGCGCAACCGGCTGACGTGGGTGTCAACGGTGCGGGTGTCAACGTCGACGTTGATGCCCCAAATTTTGTTGAGCAAATGGTCACGCGACAAAAGCTTACCTGGGTTTTGAAACAGGTAAGCCGACAAGTCAAATTCTTTTTGCGTCATGGGGACAGGCTCGTCGTCAAGTGTCAGCCGCTGACGGGTAATGTCGATCTCAAAGGCGCCCAAACGCAGCACAGGCATGCCGCCAGAGCGCACGCGCCGAGCCAGCGCAGCCAAGCGAGCCAGCAACTCCAAGTGTTTGAGCGGCTTGACCACGTAGTCGTCAGCACCCGACTGCAAAGCGAGCACCACGGTTTCTTCGTCTTCGCGTGCTGTCACGACCAGCACCGGCACATCCCAGCCCAAGTTGTCGCGCACCCAAGGCAGCAGGTCGACGCCAGTGCCATCGGGCAACATCCAGTCGATCAACAAGAAGTCAAAGTGCTCTTTCTTGAGGGCTTCAAGGTAGTCGGCAGCGGTGCCGAAACCCCGCACCGAGTGCTGTGCGCCCTCTAACCAGAGACTGAGCAGGGCAAGTTGGTCTGGGTCGTCTTCAACGATGCCAATGTGCATAGGATGTTCACTCTGTACTACCAAAAATCGGCGATTGAGTATAGGTGACAGGCTCGACTATTCAGTACGTTCCGATGTAATCGCGCTTGCCGATTTCGACACCGTTGTGGCGCAAGATGTCATACGCCGTGGTGGTGTGAAAAAAGAAATGCGGCAGGCCGTAGTTGACCAAATACGACTGACCGGTGAAGCGTTTTTCTTTGGGCGTGCCGGCTTGCGT
>CANFZL010000167.1 GCA_947451205.1 Comamonadaceae bacterium | reverse complement strand
CTGGTGGCGAATCTTGCTGGCAGCACGACTCGCGACATGATCAACAACTGGCAGCCCCGCATGCTCGCCAACGTGGCAAAGCCGAAGCAAGCCGAGGTCACCGCAGAGTTGGATGCGGAGCTGCAAAAATACTCTGACGAGGTCAGCAAAATTATTAGTAGCAAACTTCAGCAAGTCGGCACCGAAGCTTTGGTACCGGTCTACATGGAACGATTCACGCTTGACGAATTGAAACAAATCGCGATATTCCTTGAAGCGCCTGCGATCCGCAAATACCAAAGCATTGCACCGGAACTGGGCTCAATCTTCACCGGTAAGCTGGTGGAGGCATCGCGTGCTGAGGTCGTCGCACGTGCCAGGCAATTTGACGAAGTTGCCAACCGTATCGTCGGCTCGACCCCTGTCCCGGCAGTCGCCGCACCAGCTCCTGCCAAACCTGCCGCACCGACTGCCAAACCAGTCAAAAAATGAGTCGTCCCTACAACTTTTCGGCAGGCCCAGCCGCGCTGCCTGAAGAAGTATTAGAGTGCGCCGCCGCCGAAATGCTGGACTGGCATGGCAGCGGCATGAGCGTCATGGAAATGAGCCATCGCGGCAAAGAGTTTGTCTCGATTTACGAAGCCGCCGAAGTTGACATCCGAGAACTGCTAGCCGTGCCCAAAGAGTTCAGTATTCTCTTCATGCAGGGCGGCGGCATTGCTGAAAACGCGATTGTTCCGCTGAACCTGTCGCGTGGTGAGCAAGCTGACTACGTGGTCACCGGCAACTGGAGTGAGCGCTCACAAAAAGAAGCTCGCAAATACTGCCAGGTCAACATCTCTGCCAGCAACAGCCCGGACGGCCACACCACCCTGCCAGCGCCGGCCACATGGCAATTGCGTGACGATGCTCGGTATGTCCACGTTTGCACCAATGAGACGGTTCATGGCGTTGAAATCCACGAATTGCCCGACCTCAAAGCGCTCGGTAGCCAAGCGCCATTGGTGATTGATATGTCCTCGCATATGGCGTCACGGTCAGTCGATTGGTCGCGTGTTGGCTTGGCTTACGGTGGCGCTCAAAAAAACGTCGGTCCGGCCGGCGTGACGCTCGTGTTTGTCCGCAAAGACTTGCTCGGCCACGCCATGCAGCACTGCCCTTCAGCCTTTGACTACAAAATAGTGTCTGACGCTGAGTCGATGTACAACACGCCGCCAACATACGGCATTTACATCGCCGGCCTGACCTTTCAGTGGCTGAAAAAACAAGGCGGTATCGCCGCTATTGAGCAGCGCAACATCGCCAAAGCCAAGCTGCTGTACGACTTCATTGACAACTCGGACTTTTACACCAGCCACGTCGCCAAAAACTGCCGATCGCGCATGAACATCCCGTTTTTTCTGGCCGACGACAAGCTCAATGACGCTTTCTTGGCGCAAGCCAAAGCGCGTGGTTTGCTGCAGCTCAAGGGCTATAAAAGCCTGGGCGGCATGCGCGCCAGCCTGTACAACGCCATGCCACTGGCGGGCGTTGAGGCGTTGGTCAGCCACATGCAAGAGTTCGAACAAAAGCGCGCCTGACCTGCGCCAGACACAACAGGACAACATGACACCGAATCTTCCAGACTTGAGAATTCAAATCGACAAGCTCGACACCGAACTGCTGGCGCTCTTGAACCAACGTGCGCTGGTGGCCGAGCAAGTCGGCGAAGTCAAAAAACGCGAAGGTACGCCTTTCTTCAGACCTGACCGTGTCGCCGCCGTCATCGACAAAATTCAGCAAGCCAACGCTGGCCCGCTGAAAAATGAGCATGTTGCCGCCATCTGGAACGAAATCATGTCGGCCTGCTTGGCGCTGGAAGCACCTGTGCGCGTGGCTTATCTTGGCCCAGCAGGCACCTTCAGCGAACAAGCCGCTCTGAATTTTTTCGGTGCCAGCATCGAACATGTGTCTTGCAACAGCATCGACGAAGTCTTTCGTTCAACCGCTGGCGGCAGCGCTAACTATGGTGTGGTGCCCGTCGAAAATTCGACCGAAGGCGTGGTCTCTCGCTCACTCGATTTGTTCTTAAATTCTCCGCTGCACATCATTGGCGAAACCAGCTTGCTGGTGCGTCACAACCTGCTGCGCTTGTCCGACTCCCTGGATGGCATTGAGGTGGTGTATGCGCACCCGCAAGCTTTGGCGCAGTGCCAAAACTGGCTGACGGCACACCTGCCGAACGCGGAGCGCCGCACGGCCTCCAGCAATGCCGAAGGTGCCCGCTTGGCCACGACGAACCCTGCGTGGGCTGGCATCGCCAGCGACCGCGCCGGTGCGCAGTTTGGCCTGCACACGGCAGCTCACGCGATTCAAGACGACGCCTTCAACCGCACGCGCTTTGTTGTGGTCTGCTTACCGCAAACACTGCCCTCGCCGCCGCCCTCAGGCAAAGACTGCATCAGCCTGATTGTCTCCGTGCCGAACCGGCCCGGCGCGGTGCACGACATCCTTGGCCCACTTAAAACACACGGTGTGTCGATGACACGCTTTGAGTCACGGCCAGCCCGTTCCGGCCAGTGGGAATATTACTTTTACATCGACTTGCAGGGCCACACGTCCGAGCCACATGTCATTGCGGCCCTGAAAGAATTGCAGCAGCTTTGCGCCTTCTTCAAGGTGCTTGGAACCTACCCTGCCGGCGATTGAGGTCACACCTTATGTATGAGCAACTCGGTTTGATCGGCTGCGGTCTGATGGGCAGCTCGTTTGCACTCGCCCTGAAACGCGCCGGTCTGGTCAAACGCGTGGTCGGCTTCAGTCCGTCAAAAAGCACCACCGAACTCGCACTGAAGATGGGTGTGATCGACGCCATCGCCAACTCGGCGGCAGAAGCCGCCACCGGCGCTGATGTGATTTTGTTGGCCGTGCCGGTGGCTGCAACGGAAGCGACTTTGATCGCCATTCAACCGGCCATAGCAACCAGCACATTGGTGATGGACGTTGGTTCGACCAAGCGAGATGTCGTGAATGCCGCCCTGAGCACGCTCGGCAATCGGTTGAGCTGCTTTGTGCCTGCACACCCCATCTGCGGCCGCGAAGTCTCAGGCGTGCAAAACGCCTTGGTTGATTTGTACGTCGATGAAAAACTCATCCTCACACCGCTGCCTGAAACCGACACCGACAAGCTTGAACAAGCCCGCCAGATCTGGACAGCATTGGGTTGCAAAGTCAGCGAGATGTCGCCACAAACGCATGACGCTGCATATGCCGCCGTCAGTCATCTGCCGCATTTGCTGGCGTTTGCCATGATGAACAGCTTGGGCGCGCAAGCTGACGGCGAGCAATACCTCTCAATGGCCGGACCCGGCTTTCGCGATTTCAGCCGCATCGCTGCGGGTGAACCCGCGATGTGGCGAGATATTCTCTTGGCGAACCGGGACGAACTGCTGGCGCAATCACGGCACTTTCAAGCCAGCCTGCACGAACTTGAAAAATTAATCGAGAGCGGCGACGCAGCCGCCCTGCAAGCCAGCATTCGCCAAGCCAGCCAAGCCCGAACCGACTGGCAACACACCGCAGCAGCTTCCAAATAACTTTTCTGAATTCCTGATTAGAGCGGGTGCCTCATGTTTGACATCGAATTTCTAGACATTCCGCCATTGACCGGCGCACACGGCACCGTCCACCTGCCCGGCTCTAAAAGCATCTCCAACCGGGTGTTACTGCTGGCTGCTTTGAGCCAAGGCGAAACCGTGGTGCATGATTTGCTGGCCTCGGACGACACCGCCGTGATGCTGGCCGCGCTCAAGCAGCTCGGCTGCTCGGTCGAGCAAACCGGCCACACAGCGGTCATTGGCGGCTTGGGTGGCAAGCTGATCAACACACAGGGCAAATTGTTCATGGGCAACGCGGGCACCGCCATGCGCCCGCTGACGGCCGCCCTCGCCCTCTTGGGCGGCGACTTTGAACTCTCGGGCGTGCCGCGCATGCACGAGCGCCCCATCGGCGACTTGGTCGACGCACTGCGCCAACTCGGCTGCGGCATTGACTACTTGGGTGAAGACGGTTTTCCACCACTGCGGCTTCGGCCCGGCCAGCTGCGGCTGGACGCGCCCATCCAAGTCCGCGGCGATGTGTCTAGCCAGTTCCTGACGTCGCTGCTGATGGCGCTGCCGTTGGTGGCCAAGCGCGACATCCGCATCGAGGTCTCGGGCGAGTTGATCTCCAAACCGTACATCGAGATCACGCTGAACTTGCTGGCCCGCTTCGGCATTCAAGTGCAGCGCGACGGCTGGCAAAGCTTCACCATTCCGGCCGGCAGCACCTACCAGTCGCCGGGCGAAATTCATGTTGAAGGCGACGCCTCATCGGCCAGTTACTTTGTCGCGCTTGGGGCCATCGCCACCGGCGCAGACCCCAGCCACACGATTGAAGTCTGGGGTATTGGTTCGGGTTCGATTCAAGGCGACATCCGCTTTGTCGAAGCCGCGCAGCTGATGGGCGCCAAGGTTGACAGCGGCCCCAACTCCCTGAAAATCTCGCGCGGCGCCTGGCCACTCAAAGCCATCGACCTCGACTGCAACCACATCCCCGACGCCGCCATGACCCTCGCCGTCATGGCGCTGTACGCCGACGGCCAAACCACGCTGCGCAACATCGCCAGCTGGCGCGTCAAAGAAACAGACCGCATCGCCGCCATGGCCTGCGAGCTGCGCAAGCTCGGTGCAGAGGTTGAAGAAGGCGCAGACTTCATCCGCATCACACCGCCTCAGCAATGGCACAGTGCCGCCATTCATACCTACGACGACCACCGCGTGGCCATGTGCTTTTCGCTGGCCGCCTTCAACCCGGCCGGCCTGCCGGTGCGCATTCTCGACCCGAAATGCGTCGCCAAGACCTTCCCTGATTATTTTGAAACCCTGTTTTCAGTGGCGCAAGCCCGGTCGGCTGATATTCCAGTGCTCAGCATTGACGGACCAACTGCCTCCGGCAAAGGGACGCTGGCCGCGGTGGCCGCGCACCGACTCGGCTACCACTACCTCGACTCCGGCGCGCTCTACCGCTTGGCGGCCTTTGCAGCCAGCCGCGCAGGCATCGCTCTGAGCGACGCGAACGGCGTTGCCGCCATAGCCGCTACCCTGCCCGTGCGCTTTGTCGGCGACCAGATTTTTCTGGCTGGTGAAGACGTTTCCGACGCCATCCGCACCGAAAGCGCCGGCATGGCGGCTTCGCAAGTCTCGGTTCACCCACCCGTGCGTGCCGCTTTGCTGGCGCTGCAACGCGGCTTTCGACAGCTGCCTGGTTTGGTTGCCGACGGCCGCGACATGGGCACTGAAATCTTCCCCGATGCGGCGCTCAAAGTCTTCCTAACGGCGAGTACCCTGCACCGCGCCGAGCGCAGGCATAAGCAATTGATTTCAAAGGGTATTCCGGCTACACTAGCCGACATTGAAAAGGACTTGGAAGCCCGCGATCTGCGTGACTCATCACGTAAAAGCGCTCCCCTGAAACCCGCTCAAGACGCCAAGCTGCTCGACAATTCTGATATCTCGATTGAGTCATCAACCGATATCTTGATTGACTGGTGGCGCAGCACCCGGTCCATCTGAAGCTTCTTCAGTTGGTTCACAACTTAACCCGCGGTCGTCTCCAAGGCCGCACCAAACCGCCACAGTCAGCTCTAAAAACGATAGCAATTCCGCTGTCGGAACACTGTTCTGAGGATTAGGAAAATCAATGTCTGAATCTTTTGCCGCCCTATTTGAAGAATCTCTCAAGCGCTCTGAAATGCGCACGGGTGAGGTCATTACTGCTGAAGTCATTCGCATCGACCACAACCACGTTGTCGTCAATGCCGGGCTGAAATCCGAGGCCTATGTGCCTCTCGAAGAATTCAAAAACGACCAGGGCGAACTCGAAGTCCAGGTCGGCGACTTTG
>CANFZL010000166.1 GCA_947451205.1 Comamonadaceae bacterium | reverse complement strand
TACGGCCAAGCGGGGTGAAGTGCGTCTCTTCAAAAAATTCGACACGCTCACGGCCTACTTGAAGAAGCTTGGCATAGAGCAATTTCGCATAGACGCACGGCATTTCGATCCGACAGCCAAAGAGCCAGCTAAACGTGCTGATTCTGCGAAGAGAATGCGCGACGCACACGAAGCAGTGGCGTATCGCAACTGGCTCGAAGGCAAAGTGAGCGCATCACGGGTGGGTCTTGTAGATGGCAGTAACAAGATCATCGCAGCCAAAGAGTGGGCGAGTGTTCGGGCAGCGAAACAAAAGCAACGCGGTGTGCCATGAAGCGGGTTGTACGCACACAGTCGTATCAAGACGATCTCGAAAAAGTTGAAGTCAGTATTGCTGAAGACAACCTGGCTGCAGGCTTAGACATGTGGTTTCACATCGACGACCAAGTGACTCAGCTTTCCGATCGTAATTTCCCGCGCAAACAGGGCCGGGTCAAAGACACGTTCGAGCTCGTTGCGCATGCTAACTACATCGTGATTTTGGAAGAAGATGCAAAAACAGTCACCGTTTTGAACGTAGTGCATGCACGCCAGCAATGGCCTAGCGGGCTTGTGCTGAAGCAAAATATTGCTGCATTCGATTCCAAGAAGAACGTTGATGTGGATTAATTTTTTGGATTAAGAAATTATTTTATTTTGTGGTGACCCGTATGGACAGTTCGGGCACATCATTGAAGCCGTTCATGAGTATCTGCCGGCTGCAGTCATTTTTCTAGGTGACTTGCAAGCAAAAAGACCGCTGGAGGTCTAGGTGAGCTCTATTTTGGACTTGACCGATATCTGGTTCATTCACGGTAACCACGACACCGATTCAGAAGCCGATCATGACAACCACTTTGGCTCGAAATTGGCAAGCTGAAACCTACACGGCAAAGTCGTTGAAGTTGCAGGGCAACGCATTGCCGGACTTGGCGGCGTCTTCCGCGGCAAGGTATGGTCACCTCCGGCACCGGCCACCTTCCCGGAGAATTTCCGACCGCAATGGCACCTTCCATTTCTAGGGGCCTACGCACATCGAGCGCTGCGATCGACTTTCGGATGGCATCGCTGACGCGCCGCACCAGCTCTGGCGTCATGCCCGGAGGGCCAAACAGGCCGAACCAGGCGCTCGACTCGTAGCCCGGCAAAACTTCACCGATGGCTGGTACATCAGGGAACTGTGCCAGACGCTTGGCGTTGGTGACACCTAAGGCCTTGATCTTTCCCGCTTTCAGCTGCGCTTGAGAGACACCGATCTCGGCGAACAGCAGCTCGACCTGACCTGCCATCACGTCGGCAATGGGCGGCGCGGTTCCTACGTACGGGATATTCACGATGTTCACCCCCGATTGCATTTTGAATTGCTCGCCCGCCAAGTGCAGCGAAGATCCCAGTGCACCAATGGCAAAGTTCAGCTTGCCCGGGTTCGCCTTGGCATACGCAATCAGCTCTTGCACATCATTGGCTGGCACCGCAGGATTCGCCACCAAAATTGAGGTTGATGTGGCCACGCATGACTGCGGCGTGAAGTCCTTGACTTGATCAAACGGCAGCGATGGATAGAGCGATGCATTGATCGCGTGACTCGTGAAACTCATCAACAGAGTGTTGCCACCAGCACCGGGCCGGTTTTCGACGACCACTACTCGGCCCAGCAAGCGTCTGAGCTCCACCGACAAAGTACGCGCCAGTGTGTCCGTGAATCCGCCGGCCGACGCGCTGACCAAGACACGGATGGGCTGTGTTTGCGCAACAGCCACCAAAGGAAAGGCGACCACCGAAGCGGCTACTGCTGATTGAGTGATAAATAGTCGACGTGTTTTCATAGCATGGGCTCTATTGGATATTGATTAAAACTGCCATGCCATGCCATGCCATGCCGAGCAGACGGCAAGGTCAAGATGCTCGTGGCGTTCTTCGTACTCGATCGGCCTTTTGCACAGAGTCACCGTCTTTTTTTTTGTTGTGTTGCGTGATTTTTTGAATTACTATTTAAAAATAGTTACATAACATTAATTAATGTAATTAAAAATAATTAGTATGACGGAGGCAAAAATTGAAGACATCACGTTCTATCACGATGGCAATGCAGGGGATGGTCGCGTCACCACACTACTTGGCATCAGCCGCAGGTTTGCGTATCTTGCAAGATGGCGGCACGGCAGTTGATGCAGCGATTGCAGTCAATGCAACTCTTGGCGTGGTTTATCCCCACATGACAGGGATGGGCGGAGACTCATTCTGGCTTATCTATGACGCGTCTGAAAAAAAAGTCCACGCACTTAACGGCTCGGGCCGTGCGGTCGCCAGTGCAACGCGCGAACGCTACAAGTCCCTAGGTTTAAGCGCAATTCCACGCCGAGGTCCTCATGCTGCCGCGACGGTGCCAGGGACCGTGGACGCTTGGTGTATGGCACATGAACGTTTTGGGAAACTGCCCCTACAAAAATCTCTGGAACAAGCGATTACGTATGCTCGAAATGGATATCCAGTCTCTGCTGGTCAGTCTAAATTTACACGGGACACAGCGCAAGTAATCGCCAGCTATCAGGCAACTCTGAACGCATTTATGCCCAATGGTCGGGTGCCGCAAGCTGGTGAGATCATGCGGTTTCCTGATCTGGCGCAGACCATGGAAGCCGTTGCGCGCGAAGGTCGGGCAGGATTTTATGAGGGCAAAGTGTCTGAAGAGATCGTTGCATCTCTAGCCGCCGCTGGGGGTGCATGGCACACAGACGATCTGCGATCGCATCGAGGTACGTGGAGCGATCCGGTCTCCACCACCTATCGCGGCTACACCTGTTATCAGAACCCACCGAACAGCCAAGGGTTCGCGCATCTGATGATTCTGAACATCTTAGAAAATTTTGATGTCGCGTCCTTGACGACAGATCACGCTGCTTATATGCACCTGACCGTCGAGGCCACCAAATTAGCTTTTCGAGATCGTGACCGTTATCTGACAGATCCTGAGTTCGCCAAAATCCCAATGGAACGGTTGCTGTCCAAGGAGTATGCAGCCGAGCTTGCCAAAAAGATCAGTTTGGACACCATTCTCGAAGCTGAACCCCAGCCCATGGGACAGGACACGACCTGTGCGGTTGTTGTTGACCGCGACGGCAATGCCGCCTCCATCATTCAAAGCCTTTATCACGAGTTTGGTTCTGGTTATGTGGCCGGAAAAACGGGCATTTTGCTGCAGAACCGAGGCTCATTTTTCTCGCTTGATGCGAACAATGTCAATCGCCTTCAACCTGGCAAACGTTGCTTTCATACGCTGATGCCCGGCATGCTGTTCCGAGACGGCAAGCCTGAATTGATTTACGGAACCATGGGTGGTGAGGGGCAGCCGCAGACCAGCACCGCGCTGGTGACGCGCTACGTCGATTTCAAACTCGACGTACAGACCGCAATAGACAACCCCCGCTGGCTGTATGGCCGTACATGGGGCGACACAACGCAAGCGCTTCGTGTAGAAAACCGCTTTTCAGAGGAGACCTTTTCCGCACTGCGAGAACGCGGACACCAAGTTGAAATTACCGAAGGTATGAGCGACTTGATGGGCCACGCAGCAGCTATAAAAATTGATCAAAAGACAAGTGTTTTGTCCGGTGCGGCTGATCCGCGAGGTGAGGGGATCGCTGTGGGTTGGTGATGTGTGTTCGCTGGATTATTTTGACTCCTTTCAACGGGTAACAACATGAACTTGACAATTTCGGCTACGAATTGGATCGTCGCATTTCTGCCTTTATTCATCCTGCTTGTACTCATGCTGGGGAGGCGCTGGGGGGCTGCAGAGGCCGGTCCAGTGTCTTGGCTCACAGCGGCTGCGATGGCTTTGTTTTTCTTTGACACCCCGCTCGAGGTCATTGGCTACGAGAGCGTCAAAGGAACTTGGAGCGCGGTGACGGTTCTTTATGTCGTTTGGGCTTCCATCCTCATTTATGAGGTCACCCATGAAGGCGGCGCCTTTGAGCCTCTCAGGCTGGGCATCACCCGCATTCTTCCGGATCCGCTGATACAAGTGCTCGCATTCGGATGGGCTTTTGCCTCATTTTTGCAAGGCGTGACAGGGTTTGGTGTTCCGATTGCCGTGTGTGCCCCCTTGTTGGTCGGTATCGGCGTGCGCCCACTTTATGCCGTCATCATCCCGTTGATAGGGCACGCGTGGAACAACACTTTCGGTACGCTAGCAGTTGCTTGGCTCGGGCTCAAGCAGGTCACAGAGATGAACACGGCACAAGCCCTTGAAACGGCGCTGTATGCGTCCGCCTTCATATGGATTTTGAATTTACTCGGGGGCTTTCTGGTCTGCTGGTTGTACGGTCGCTGGCGCGGTATTCAAAAAGGTTTGCCTGCAATCTTGGTGATGTCGGCCATACAAGGCGGACTGACGCTGCTGCTTTCACAGTGGAACGACACACTGAACGGTTTTGTTGCATCCAGCGTCGCGTTCATCACCTTGTTTGCGATTGCCCGGCTACCCCGTTATCGTCATGCAAAACCTGCAGACAGCCCCATCTTTGAACAGTCCGTTCGAGATGGCCACGGCGTCACACCCTCAAGATCACTAGGGGCAGGTGGGAGCGCGAACAAGAGCGACGAGATGACACTGCACCAAGCCTTTGTTCCGTATTACGCACTGCTGGTCGTCACATTCGGGGTACTGCTGATCGCACCGGTCAAAGCCGCTCTGGGCACGTTCTCCTTTGGACTTAGCTTTCCTGCAACCGTCACGGGACTTGGTTTCGAGCGTACGGCCACCACGTTATCGTTCGCGCCATTAACCCATGCAGGCAGTTTTTTGTTCGCTGCTGCGGCAATTGGATACATCGCATTTATGAGCATGGGCCGAATGCGTTCCGGTGCCATAGGACGAATACTTCGAAATACGGTCGACAAAGCAATTCCATCGACTATTGCCGTGATCGCACTGATCACTATGACAAACATCATGGCCGGTTCAGGCGCCGTGAGTGTCCTTGCGCAAGGTGTCGCCATGGTGACGGGAAATGGCTATGGACTACTTGCCCCGCTGGTAGGCGGTCTAGGTGCATTCATGACCACCTCAAATTTGGCTTCTAACTTGTTGTTTGGTACTTTTCAACTCTCAACCGCAGAAGCAACCGGCTTGAATAGCTCTGCGATTTTGGGCGCACAAACGGCCGGGGCCGCTGCCGGCAACATGATCGCACCCGGCAATGTGCTCTTGGGAACCACCACCGCCGGAATCCTTGGCCGCGAAGGTGAAGTCCTTCGGGTCACGATTCCACTCTTCATCATCGTTGCCCTGATCATTGGTGTCGTTGTCTTGATCGTTGCCTAAGGAGAAGAATATGTCCAAACAAACCATGTGGTTAATTTTTGCAGGACTTGCCGCGCTCACTGCTGTACCGCTCATTTACTTGGGACTGCAAAGTAATTCGAGCGCTTATATTTTCACCGGGTTTGGGTTGTTTACCCTTGGCATGATCGTTACGCCCGTCATGCGGCTGTGTGTGAAACAAAAATAAAATCGCCGCGCTCCAGTGTGAAAGCCCAGTTGACGGTCTCACACCGGGTCAAGGTGCAGGCGCTCTATTGCGCTGGGCAGTGCGCAGGCGGCTTCTTTTTATCAGGCTTTTAGGCAAGCCCTTGTGGCAGCTGTGAAGCACTCCTGATCGCATCGCCTGAGATACCGCGCAAAGATGTCGCGGTAAGTCGTTAAGCGCTGTGGATCAAAAAAGCCGCGACGCCAAGGTTGTTCTAGCTCTCTGCAATGCCGGCAGAAAAGCCTCCCGAAACTCGACCATGGTCATGCGCTCGGCTCTGACCGCAATGCTCATAGCGCCGACGGCATGGCCAGCGCGGTCAAACACGGGTACCGCCATTGAGCGGACACC
>CANFZL010000165.1 GCA_947451205.1 Comamonadaceae bacterium | reverse complement strand
CAAAACAAGGCGGCTTTCACCTGGGGTCGGCGCGCAGCGCACGAGCTCGCATCTGTTGAAAAACTCTTCGCACCCACGCAAGTCATCAGCCTGCCCACCCCGCGACAAGGATTGGACGCTTTGGTGGCGCGCCGAGTTGAATTTTTGACGGCTTACCAAAACGCAGCTTATGCGCAACGCTATGCAGCATTTGTCGCCCGTGTAGAAACCGCCGAAGCTGCTTTACCCGAAGCTGTACGCGGCAAAAATCCGCTGAGCCAAGCCGTCGCCCGAGGCCTTTTCAAGCTCATGAGTTACAAGGACGAGTACGAAGTGGCGCGCCTGCACACAGACACGGGTTTCGAAGACAAGATCAAGGCCATGTTTGAAGGCGACTTCAAAATCAACTACCACTTGGCACCGCCTTTGTTGTCGCCCAAGAACGATCAGGGCGAAATGCAAAAGCGGAAATTTGGCCCGTGGATGAGCAGCGGTTTCAAAGTGCTGGCCAAACTCAAAGGTCTGCGCGGCACGCCGCTCGATGTGTTTGGCTACACCGCCGAACGGAAAACCGAACGTGCGTTGATCGATGAATACCGCGCCAGCATGGAAGAGGTCTTGGCCTCACTGAATGCGCATAACCATGCTGCAGCTTTAGAGATTGCGCGTATTCCGGAGCAGATCAAAGGCTTTGGTCATGTCAAGGAACGCCACTTGGCAGCCGCCCGTTTGCAATGGGAGGCGGCGGCGCAGGCTTTTCGGACCGGTGGTGAAGCGGTTCGCGACGCGGCTTGAAACGCTGTCGAAAGACGCCTCAGTGCTGAAAGTCGTCTTCGTCAACGCCTGACACGACGCGGCGAATAGCGTCTGAACCAAAGCCGCGTGCAGCCAAAAAGCGCATTTGCTTGCCCCGCCCAGCAGCGTCTGCTGCTGGAGCACCAAACTTTTTTTGCCAGACGCCATAGGCTCGCTGTGCTTCACTCCCCTTGAGCGATTGCACGGCAGCGCTGACCGCTTCGGCTTGCAAGCCCTTGCCCTGAAGCTCATGGCGGATGCGGGCTGCACCAAAACGACTGGCGCGACGGTTCAAAACAGACTCGATGACTCGGCTTTCGCTGATGAAGTCTTTGGCCTGCAGCTCGTCGAGCACTTTGGCCAGCTGGCCGGGTTCTTCTTCATGGGCGGCCAGCTTGCGCTCAAGTTCAGCACGGGAATGCTCCCGGCCGGTGAGCAGGCGCAACGCCCGGCCCTTGAGCGACAAAGTAAAACCCGTCGCCATGCCGTTCGCCGCTCAGGCCGCTCGCCACAAGGCGATGGCTGCTTTTCTCAAGACGATAAAAACCCAGGCGCCGATAGTCGTTACTCGGTTGGACATCACATTGAACTCCTGCATAAAAAATGATTGAGTGGGCGCTTGAAGATCAGGCTTTGGTGAGCTTTTCAGCCTTGTCCGCTTTTTCGGCCTTGTCAGGCTTCTCAGCTTTTTCTGGCTTTTCAACGGCGGTGGTTTGAATCAAACGGATGCCGAGCGACTCGCGCACCTTGTTTTCGATTTCGATCGCCAGTTCTGGGTTCTCTTTCAAGAATTCACGTGAGTTGTCGCGACCTTGACCGATTTTTTCGCCTTTGTAGGCATACCATGCGCCGGATTTTTCAACGATATTCCCTGCCACCCCGAGGTCTAGTACCTCGCCGAGCCGGCTGATGCCCTCGCCATACAGAATGTCGAACTCGGCCATCTTGAAGGGTGAGGCGACCTTGTTTTTGACCACCTTGACACGGGTCTCGTTGCCGATCACCTCGTCACCTTTCTTGATGGAGCCGATGCGGCGAATGTCCAAACGCACTGAGGCGTAGAACTTCAGCGCATTGCCACCGGTGGTGGTTTCAGGGCTGCCGAACATGACGCCAATCTTCATGCGGATCTGGTTGATGAAAATCACCATGCAGTTGGCTTTTTTGATGGTTCCTGTGAGCTTGCGCAAGGCTTGGCTCATCAAACGCGCCTGCAGGCCGGGCAGCGAGTCGCCCATTTCACCTTCGAGCTCGGCCTTGGGTGTTAGCGCGGCCACCGAGTCGATGACGATCAGGTCGACGGCGCCGGAACGTGTCAGTGCGTCAACGATTTCAAGGGCTTGTTCGCCGGTGTCTGGCTGAGAGATCAGCAGTTCCTGCAGGTTCACACCGAGCTTTTGGGCATACTGGATGTCCAGCGCATGCTCGGCATCGACGAAGGCGCAGGTGCCGCCGATTTTTTGCATCTCTGCGATGACTTGCAATGTCAGCGTGGTTTTGCCGGAAGACTCCGGACCGTAAATTTCGACCACACGGCCACGTGGCAGACCGCCAACGCCCAGTGCTATATCGAGTCCGAGAGAACCGGTGGAGACCACCTGGATGTCTTCGATCACCTCGCCTGCGCCCAGCTTCATGATGGTGCCTTTGCCGAACTGCTTTTCAATTTGGGCCAGCGCAGCCTGTAGCGCTTTGGCTTTTTCGGTGTTGAGGGCAGAAGTGGGCTTGACGGTATCGTTCATGGAATTCTCCTTTAAAACCAAGGGTCTAATGACATTTAGCAGAAACATCTGGCTGCGGAGTTAACTCGCTAACTGGATGCATGAACAGTACTTTATCAGCTGATTGAATCCTGTAAATGGTATTTTTGGTCAGTTTGCCTTACCATTGTTGACATGGCAATTTTTATCTCAGCAATGACGGAAGACGTCAACAGCCCGCCTATGCAGGGCGCGGTCGAGTTGCCCGAAGACGGCTGGCGTCAAACCCACTTAGGCCGCCTGTTAGGCCATGCGCTGCGGCGCTTTGATGCGCGCGTGCTGGCCCTGATGGCTAGCGATGTTCAGGTACCGTTGGCGCTCTCCAATCTCGCAGCCAGGGCTCAGGTCGGCGCGGCGCACATCCACATCACACGGCATCTGGCCATCGGCGGTTCGCGTCTGACCGACTTGGCGGCCAGCGCCGGCATGAGCAAACAAGCCATGGGCGACTTGGTGGACCAATGCGAAGCTTGGGGGCTGGTGACGCGGCAACTCGACCCGCATGACAAACGGGCGCGGCAAGTGGTTTTCACGTCCTCGGGTCTGCTCTGGCTAGAGGCCTTTCGGCTAGCAGTGGCACGAGCTGAAGGCGAGTTTTCACAAGCGGTGGGGCGTGATGTGGCCACGGTGGTGGCGTTAGGCCTCGAAGCCTATGCCGGCAGCTATGAGGGCTAACGCCACTATTTGCAACGTTGTCAGCCAGCCGAGGGTTGCTTGAGCCTAGAATTTGCCACGGTCACGACAATAACAAACGGGCCCGCCGAGCGCTTCGGTTTAGACAGAAGGCTGCGGTTCCAAAACAAGGAGACAGCGATGCGTATTTTGATTGCCGAGGACGATCAAGTTCTGGCTGACGGACTGCTGCGCACCTTGCGTGCGTCAGGCGCCGCCACCGATCACGTGGCCAGCGGCTCGGAGTGCGATGCCGCCCTCATGACGAACACCGAGTTCGACCTGCTGATCCTCGACCTCGGTTTGCCGCGCATGCACGGGCTGGAAGTCCTCAAACGCTTGCGCGCCCGCGGCTCGACCATGCCAGTGCTGATCCTCACGGCCGCCGACAGCGTCGAAGAGCGCGTGAAGGGTCTGGACTACGGTGCAGACGACTACATGGCCAAACCCTTTTCGCTGCAAGAACTCGAAGCCCGCGTGCGCGCCCTGACGCGTCGCGGTATGGGAGGCGCCACCAGCACCATCAAACACGGACCGCTTATTTACGATCAGGGTGGCCGGGTCGCCACCATTGACGGCGCCATGGTCGAGCTCTCAGCGCGCGAATTGGGTTTGCTCGAAGTCTTGCTGCAGCGCGCCGGCCGTCTGGTCAGCAAAGACCAGCTGGTGGAACGCCTCTGCGAATGGGGCGAGGAAGTCAGCAACAACGCCATCGAGGTGTACATCCACCGACTGCGCAAGAAAATCGAGAAGGGACCGATCCGCATCGCCACTGTGCGCGGCTTGGGCTACTGCCTCGAAAAAATCCCTTGAAGATTTTCCAGCGCGGCAAGCGCAGTCTGTTTGGCGAAATCCTCGACTGGATGCTGACACCGCTGCTGCTGCTCTGGCCGATCAGCCTCGCGCTGACTTGGTTGGTGGCACAAAACATCGCCGGTAAACCATTTGATCGCGCCCTGGAATACAACGTGCAAGCGCTGGCCAAATTGGTCGTGGTGCGGCAGCAGCAAGTGATCTTTTCCATGCCGGCACCCGCGCGTGAAATGCTGCGAGCCGATGACAGCGACTTGGTCTACTACCAGGTGCTGGGCGCGCGTGGCGAATTTCTGAGTGGCGAGGCCGATTTGCCGCTGCCGCCAGAAGAAAACAAGCCCGTGAATGGCGAAGTGCGGCTGCGCGAAGACGTGATGCGCGGTGAAGACGTGCGGGTGGCCTACACCTGGGTCGACATCGATGTGCCCGGAGCCCATCCGCTGCTGGTGCAAGTCGCCGAAACACTCGAAAAACGAAAAACGCTGGCGACAGAAATTGTCAAAGGCGTGATGGTGCCGCAGTTTGTCACGCTACCACTGGCGGTGTTGCTGGTCTGGTTGGCACTGGTGCGCGGCATCAAGCCGCTGGCACAACTCGAAAAACGCATCCGCGCCCGCAAGCCCGACGACATGAGCCCGCTCGATGAAAGCGCTGTCCCTGAAGAGGTGGCGCCGCTGGTCTCGTCCATCAACGACTTGCTGACCCGGCTCAAGGCCTCACTGACGACACAAAAACGTTTTTTAGCGGATGCCGCGCACCAGCTCAAAACACCGCTGGCCGGCTTGCGCATGCAGGCTGATCTGGCGCAACGCGAAACTGATGCGGACGAGTTGAAAAAGTCCTTGAAGCAAATCGGCCGGGCCAGTATTCGCGCCACGCACACCGTCAACCAACTGCTGGCGATGGCACGCGCAGAAACCACCGGTCGCAGTCTGGCGCAACTCCCGGTAGATCTGGCGTATGTCGTCTCGGAGGCGATTCAAGACACATTGCCGCACGCGTTTGAAAAGCAGATCGACTTGGGCTACGAAGGCCCGGAACAAGGCGAAGCGGCGAGCCGGGTACAAGGCAATGCGACGCTGCTCAAAGAACTGGTGCGCAACCTGCTAGACAACGCCATCAGCTACACACCGGCCAAAGGACAGGTCACCGCACGCTTGCTGACAGACCGATTCAGTGGCGTCGTGGTGCTGCTGGTCGAAGACACCGGGCCGGGCATCCCCGAGGCCGAACGTGAGCTGGTGTTCCAGCCCTTTTACCGGGCGCTCGGCACCAATGTCGACGGCACCGGCTTGGGGCTGGCGATTGTCCAAGAGATCGCGCAGCAGCATGGCGCGACCATCAGCATCGAGGATGCAGGCAAGCCCAGCCACCACGGCATGCCCGGCACACGCGTCACCGTGCGCTTTGTCGGCATGCTAAGCGCCTGAACAACGGAGCCCTCAGCTCAGGTGCTTGCCGACTATCCCGGCCAGTTCAAACATCGTCACCTGCGGCTTGCCAAACACCGCCAACAGCTTGGTATCGGCGTTGATGGCTCGCTTGTTGGCCGCGTCTTGCAAGCCTTCGGCTTTGATGTAATCCCAGAGCTTTTTAATGACCTGCGTGCGAGCCACAGGCTCGGCGCCAATCACGGCAGCCAATGCATCGCTCGGCTTGAGTCCGGTGCCCGGCGTGGTCTTGCGTGGCGCTTTTGGTTTGTCCGAAGCAGGTGCTTTCTTAGCGACCACTTTTTTAGCTGCAACTTTTTTAGCCGCCACCTTCTTGGCCGCAGGCGCGGCGCCTTTAGCTGCGACTGTTTTGCCAAACGGCGTTTTCACGGCGCCGGTGCGCGGGGGGCCGGCGGTCTTGCGCGGCGGAAATTTGGAGGGCGCGAATTCAAAGTTGACCT
>CANFZL010000164.1 GCA_947451205.1 Comamonadaceae bacterium | reverse complement strand
GCAGCCAGCGGCACGCTGTAACCGGCGCGCAGCATGGCCGGCAGCGCCAGCAGACCCATCAAGGTGACCACGGCACCGACGATGCCGGTCGCGGTCGCAAAAATGGCGCATGTCACCAGTGTGGCCACGGCCAGCGAGCCTGGAATCCTGGCCATCGCCAGATGCAAGCTTTTGAACAGCTTTTCAATCAGATTGGCGCGCTCAACCAAGTAGCCCATGAAGACAAACAAGGGGATGGCAATCAGCACATCGCTGGCCATGGTCTTGTAAGCGGACTGCACCATCAAATCCAGCGTCTTGATGATGCTTTGGTCATACGCCATCCAAGAAAAAAGCATGCCCATGCCCATCAGCGTGAAGGCCGTCGGAAAGCCCAGCATGATGGCGGTCACCACCAGCGACAACATCAACAGGCCTAGGTGACCGTTGGTGATTTTCTCCACACTGAGCAGCATGTAAAGTGCGCCCATCACCACCAGTGACATGAAGACCAAGCCAAACCAGAGTTCTTTGCGGATTTTCATTTGCGCTCTCCTTGAAGTTCCAGTTCGCGTTCAAGTGCGGCCATGTCTTCGTCCTTCACGTGCACCATGGCCTTGAGTTTTTCAACGTCGACTTCTTCGACGTCGCCATCACGTGCTGCCCAAGCGCCCGTTCGAATGCACAAAATACAGCGGATGATTTCAACCACGCCTTGCAGCAGCAGCAGGGCGCCGGACAGCGGGATGATGAATTTGAAGGGGTAGAGCGGCAAGGCATCGGCAGAAAATGTCTGCTCATTGATGGCCAGCGACTCGTTGAAGTAAACCCAGCCGGCCCAAGTCAGAGCAAAGACACCCGGCAGGAAAAATACCAAGTACAGCGTCAGGTCAATCACCGCTTGCGTGCGCGGTTGCAAAAAGCCGTAAAGCACGTCGCCCCGGACGTGCCCGTTTTTGCTCAAGGTGTAAGCCCCGGCGGTCATGAAAAGAGTTCCGTACAGCATGATTTGGGCGTCGAGCACCCAGGCGTGTGGTCGGTTCAGCACATAGCGGCAAAAAACCTCCCATGCAATTAACAGTGTCAGCGCGACCACGCTCCAGGCAAAGGCCTTGCCAACCCATGTGGAAAAACGGTCCACGCTCAGTAAAAATGATTGCATTGAAACTCCTGGTATCCAGCCCGATGCACCGACAAAAAAATAAGGGGGCACCGGACTGGCACCCCCCCGTTTGGTTATAAAACGCGGTTACGCTTTCTTAGCGTTTCTGCCAAAGTAATGGTTGAACGCCATTTTGAAGTCCACGGTGTAGTCGTTGTGCCATTGGCCAGCACGTTGTGCAAAGGCTTTCTGCGAGTCCAGAACCTTCTTGAACATCGGGTTTTCTTTGGATTTTTCTGCAACCGTTGTATCCCATGCCGCCAGTTGTGCGCGCAATACCGAGTCCGGAGTTTTGTAGAATTTGATGCCTTCTTTTTTCAGCGCAATGTAGTCTTCTGAATTGCGTTGAATCGCCTTCCAGCTCATGTCTGCGCTGGCCGCTTGCACCGCGTAGTCAATGATGGATTTCAATTCAGGCGCCAAGGACGCGAGCTTGGTGCGGTTGAACAGAATTTCGAACTGCTCGCTGCTTTGGTGGAAGCTTTGCAGCATGCAGTTTTTGGCGACGTCAGGGAAGCCTAAAACGCGGTCGCTGGAGGCGTTGTTGAATTCAGCCGCGTCAAGCAGACCGCGGTCGAGTGCTGGAACAATCTCGCCACCTGGCAGCGGGTTCACCGCGGTGCCCATTTTCGTGAAGACGTCGACCGCCAAGCCGACGGTGCGGAACTTCAGGCCTTTCATGTCTTCAACGCGTGCGATTGGTTTTTTGAACCAGCCGAGTGGCTGCGAGGGCATCGGGCCGTAAAGGTAAGACGTGACGTCCAGGTTCAAGCTCTTGTAGATCTCGTCGACCAGCGCTTTGCCACCGCCGTAGTTGTGCCAAGCCAGCACCATGTTGGCGTCCATGCCGAATGCCGGACCAGAACCCCACAAGGCCAAGGCCGTGTTTTTGCCATACCAATAGGCGATCACGCCATGGCCGCCGTCCAGCGTGCCTTTGCTGACAGCGTCAAGCAACTGGAATGCCGGCACCACGGCACCGGCAGGCAGGACTTCAATTTTCAGTTTTCCGCTGGCCATGTCGTTGACTTTTTTGGCGAAGTCGGTGGCGTATTCATGAAAAATGTCTTTGGCAGGCCAAGTGCTTTGAAAGCGCAGCGTGGTGGTTGTTTGCGCTGTGGCCAGCATGGGGGCTGCCATGGCTCCAGCGCCGGCTGCCAAAGCAGCACCTTTGAGGAGGCCACGACGGCGAGGGCTTTTGTGTTCAGTCATTCAGTTTTCTCCGGTTAAAAATAGTTATTAAGTAATTAGTCATCGATGTTCTACTGATGTAAATTAATAACAAACAGGGTTTTTACCGATAAATTTGAATTGATTAGGTTTATTTGGGGCAAAGCTGTTGTGTGCTCACAGATTCGGCAAAATACGCTGCCATGAACCATCGAAACACTTCAGCTGCAATTCCGGCCACTGGCTACGCCGGCGACGTCTCGCCCGAACTCGCCTGGCAATGGGTCCAGTCGGGTGAAGCGGTCTTGGTCGATGTGCGCAGCGATGCCGAGCGCGAGTGGGTCGGTTTTGTGCCGGGTGCGGTGCCGCTCGCTTGGAAGCAGTGGCCTGGCATGGTCATGAACCCGAGCTTTGACGATGCTCTTCATGCAGCCCTGCCGAAGGGGCAAAAAGCCGTTTTACTCTGCCGCAGTGGGGTTCGCTCCATCGCGGCAGCCAAGCGCGCCACCGAACTCGGGCTGGAGGCTTACAACATTCTCGAAGGCTTTGAAGGCGACGCAGATGCCGACGGCCATCGCGGTTTGTTGGCGGGCTGGCGTCGGCGGGGTTTGCCGTGGCAGCAGAAGTGAAAGTGTTCATAATCCTGCCCAATGACTTTTTTAGCGCTTGACGTAGGCAACACCCGCCTGAAATGGGCTTATTACGAAGCTCCCGTGAAGGGCGCGCGCTTGTTGGCGCATGGTGCGGTGTTTTTAGAAAATATCGACAAGCTCGCCGAGCAAGAATTCAAGAATCTGCCACCGCCCGACTACATTTTGGGTTGCGTAGTGGCGGGTGACGCCATCAAAGGCCGCGTGGCCGAGCAGATGGAACAGTGGGATGCTGTGCCGCGCTGGGTGGTGTCAACAGCCCAAGAGTGCGGCGTCAGCAACGGTTATGAACATCCGACCAGGCTTGGCACGGACCGCTGGGTGGCGATGATTGGCGCACGCCACCGCTTGCTGGCGCGCGGTCTTCAAAAACCCTGCGTCGTGGTCATGGTCGGCACCGCCGTCACGGTTGAAGCACTGGACGGCCAAGGTAACTTTTTGGGCGGCATTATCTTGCCCGGCCACGGCATCATGTTGCGGGCGCTGGAGTCCGGCACCGCTGGCTTGCATGTGCCCACCGGTAACGTGATTGATTTCCCAACCAACACCAGCGATGCGCTCACCAGCGGCGGCACTTTCGCCATTGCGGGTGCGGTGCAGCGCATGGTTGACAACCTGACTCGGCATTGCGGCGAAGCACCGGTCTGCATGATGACCGGCGGTGCCGGCTGGAAAATGGCCCCCAGCATGACGGGGCATTTTGAGTTGGTCGACAGCCTTATTTTTGACGGCCTGCTGGAGATCGCCTCACAGCGTTTTGTCGCTGCTTGAGTGCGCCGCTTCAGCCTGTTGGGCCGGTTGGGCCAGCAGCGTGTCGAGGTTTTTCAGAATCTCGCTTTCAATGCGGTCCTTGAACGCGCCCAGTAAAAAGCCCAAACTGGCATCAATTTCAAATTTCTCTTGGCTGACCTTCAGGGTGCCGCTGACGCCGGAGCGCGTGAAACTGACTTGATCGCTCTCCAAACCATTCCCATAAGTGCAACGCATGTCGAACTTTTCTTCGGCTTGGCGCACCCACAGTGCGGCTGTCTTGCGCGCCTCGGTGAAGTCCATGCGGTGTTCGCGTTCGATATGAATGTCGGCCATTGATTTCTTTTCCTGTCGCTCGGTCTGTATTTCTGGGGGGCGGAGTGCGGGTACACCCAGTATTTTCTGTCAGTTGGCAATGCCACTGCTGTCTGTAGGAAGCTTGGTCTTTAGTCTCGCTAGGCTCGTTCGGAATTTCGATCAGGTTCAGGTTTGGGGCGCGGACATACACCGAGCGGATTTTGAAGCTTGCGTCAGTGCGCAAGACCGGCCCTTCGATGATCAGCCAGAAGCTGGCCTCTTACGAATATAACTGTCCCGTCACTGCGAGCGAAGCGCGGCGGTCTAGGCGTCTGAATCCGCAGTCATGGATGGCCGCGTTGCACTCGCCACGACGGCGGGGGGTGTGGACTGCCGCGCAGCGCAGTCTGTCTTAGCCTGTCAGTTATGCTCTTCAAAATCTCATCTGCCCGTACATCCTCCATGTTGCCCATGCTCGGCCTTTTCAATTTAATGCGCCCGCACCAATGGCTCAAAAACGTTTTTGTTTTTGCCGGCCTGTTGTTCAGTGAAAACTGGCGCAACCCTGCGCTCATCCACCAAGTGCTGTTCGCCTTCGCGGCGTTCTGCTGCGTCTCCAGCATGGTCTATGTCGTCAATGACTGGCTGGATCGTCACGCCGATGCCGAACATCCGACCAAACGCTTTCGCCCACTCGCCAGTGGGCAGGTGACGCTGCCGCAAGCGGCGGTGTTGGGGCTGGTCTTGCTGGCAGTCGGCTACTGGCTAGCCGCCGGCAACAAGGTTTTATTGACATTGCTGGCGCTGTACATCGGCTTGAATGTGGCTTATTCCTTGCGGCTCAAACGAGTGCCGGTGGTCGACGTCGGCGTGATTGCTTCAGGTTTCATGATCCGCCTGCTCGCCGGCACGCTAGCGGTGGGCATTGCGCCGTCGCGTTGGTTGCTGCTGACGGGCTTGTTCGTGGCGCTGTTTTTAGGCTTTTCCAAACGCAAGGCCGAGACTTTTCATGACCTGGCCAGCCAGCGCGCCGTGTTGGCGGATTACCCGCCGGCGCTACTAGACAGCTTCATGGCGGTGACCATGACCGCCACCATCATCACCTACAGCTTGTTTGCGACCAGCCCGGAGGCGCAGGGTGTGCACGGTGAACGCCTGATTTACACCGTGCCCTTCGTTATCTTTGGCTTGCTGCGCTATGCCTACCAAGTGCACCGCGGCAAGGGTGAAGACGTTGCGCGCGATCTGGTGCGTGACCCGTGGATCTTGGCTGCTGGCGTGGCTTGGTTGTTGGTGTTTTTTGGATTTCTCGGGTGAGCCCCTCGCGGGTTGAGCAGCCTGATCCGCCTGCACCGCGGCTTTCCATCAAAAAACTCTTGCTGGTGCTGGGGCTGGTGGCTACGGCCTACGCTGCAGCGCTGGCTTTTTTCGGTGAGGCGTCGCCTGCCGCTGGCCTGACAGGTTTGTTTTCCCTCACCGGGCTGGCTGCTGCCGCGCTGTGTCTTCTGAACTACCTGCTGCGCGGCTTGCGCTGGCGTGGCTGGATGGCGCATTACCAGCGCCCGCTCGGCGTACTGGAGGGCTTGCGGCTGTATGTCGCCGGTTACGCGCTCACGCCCACGCCCGGCAATGTGGGCGAGGCGGTGCGCGGCCTGTGGCTGGTGCGTCAGCCCTTGAGCACGGCGCAAAGTCTGGCGATTTTTGGCGCGGAGCGCTTAGCCGATTTACTCTGTCTCTTGCTGATGGCCTTGCCGGCGCTCGGTTGGCTGTGGTGGCACAGCGCTCAGGGGCTCAGCTCTTTCGGGTTTGGCTTTTGGGGCTGGAGCGCGGGCTTGCTGGTCGTCGCTGCGTGGGGGCTTTGGGCGGTTTTTGCCTTGGCGCGTCGCATCGTTCGTCAGCCGCGTTGGG
>CANFZL010000163.1 GCA_947451205.1 Comamonadaceae bacterium | reverse complement strand
AGGATCAGAGCAACAGAGACGAGTCGGCTTGTTGGGGCAACCCATCAAGCCGGGTGAAACGGGCAATCTCTACGCGCAGCAATACCAAGTAGGCCAGCGTTGATGTGGTTCCGCAGAGCTGGCGGGTAGGTAGCATTGAGCCGGTGGGGCGACCCCCGGCCCAGATTAATGACGGTCACACCGCGTCAACTTGTTTCGGCAAGCTGGAACGGCGCACAAAATCCGGCTTATCGGCGAGCTTCACACTAATTCCATGCAACACCGGCCAGCGCCGCCGGTGTTCAGATTTCGCAGTTCTGTTTGGGTCGCAGTCGGCGCCAGAGCTGAAAGCTCAGGAAGCCGACCATCAGCACATTGGCCAGCAGCACCCCGGTGTTGACCAGCGTGGTGCTGTGCATCAAGTGCGCAATTTCCAGCGGAATGTAGAGCGCGCCCGACAAAGCGGCTAGCCATTCGCCCCATATTTTTTCTTTCCACAAGCCATACGCTTCGAGCAGGCGCACGGTGATGTAAGCCGCCGCCACGGGCGCCATCGTCCGCAGGTTAAGGCCCACCAACAGGTCGGCGTAATGCAGCAGCAGTTCAGGGTAATGCGTTTGCGGATCTAGGTGAAAGCGCCACAGCAGCGCCATCATCAAGCCATGCACGTCATGCTGCAGCAACTCCAGCAGGCCGATGCTGGCGGCCAGCGCCGCCAAGCCCTTGACGGCTTCGAACAGCGCAATCGCGTGCAGAGCACGCCGTCGTGCATCCGGATGTGGCTTGTGCTGTTTATGTGGCGAGAGCGGCGTCATAAGTCGCCGGTCAATTGCAGCGATTGGATGCGCTCCACATGCGCTAGCAGCGAGCGTTTGGCGATAGGCCAGACGCGTTCGTGCACGTCGTCGTAGGCCAACGGCACCCAGTCGTCGAGCGTGCCGTTCGGGTTGGCCTGCATCACTGCCAAGACTTTGGCTTCGCGTTTGAGCCGGTGGGCTTTGAGCTGGGCGATCGCTTCTTTGGCTTGGCCCAACGCATAGCCGTGGGCCGGCAAGATGAACTCGATGTCATGCGCATCGCAGGCGGCGCTCAGCAAGTCCAGCGAATCAAGGTAGGCGTTCATGTTGCCATCGGGCGGGTTGACGATGGTGGTGCTGCCGTTGAGGATGTGGTCGCCGCTGAACAACAGGCCGTCTTCAAGCAGCACCAAACACAAGTGGTTGGCGGCGTGGCCGGGTGTGTGCAAGACCTTCAGGGTGTGCGTTGTGTCGCCTTCTGGCCCAGTCGAAATCAGTTGCAGCAGTTCATGGTTTGCAAGCGCTCGATCAGGCGTGAAGGCGCTGTCGGCGCGTGCTGTTGGCAATGAAGCCAAGCCGAGAATCGGCGGTTTGGAATTGCCTTTTGATTTGCCGCCAGCTTCACACAGCGCTTGCAACGGTTTGGCACCGGGCGAATGGTCGGGGTGCGAGTGGGTGCAGACAATCATGCGGATGTCGCCGCCCGCAGCCGCGTGCAAACGTGCCAAGTGGTCAGCATCAGCCGGGCCGGGATCAATCGCGATGTAGCCTGTGTTGGCGTCGCCGACCAAGTAACTGTTGGTGCCAGGGCCAGTCATCACGCCCGGATTCGGTGCGGTCAGGCGCAGTAAATTTTTGAGCAGCGGCACCGGCTGCGTGGTTTGCCAGTCGAGGGTGTGAACAATTTGGCCGTCTGGGCTGGTCAACGCCAGTTCGCCAAAAGCCGACTCATGCTCCATGAAACGGGCTTCTTTGCCGGCCAACAAGCCGGCGCGGGGGCAAGACGTCCAGAGCGGTTCGTCCGTGGCGGCGCAAGCGGCTAAAACAGCCTCCACATCAGCAAAATGTTGCAGCCGTTCCAGCGTGCGAATGGTCGGGAAGATCATGAAGAAATTACCGTCTGCATGCCGCGCCAGCGCCTCGGCCGGGCGCACCCAACGGGGCTCAAACTGCTCGGCTTCATCGGCCAAAGGCGTCTGTCCGTGCGGCATGCGTGCCACCAAAAAAGGCACGTCAAAGCGGCGCGGCAAATCCCGGTCGGTGATCCAGTGCGCCAACACAAACACCTCGCTGCCCACCAGTTGCAATTGCCGCGCCGCGCACTGTTCAGCAAACGGCGCACTGCGGTCGAGGGTGGCGATGTCGGCGGTGTCGGGGTGACGACTATCGGCGTGGCGCGCCAGCAAGACGCCGAGCTCTTCGAAGCTTTCACGAATGGCGGCAATGGCTTGTGTCAGGTGCAGATCGCTTTGCGTGTGGCGCCGCGAAGACTGGCCGTGTGCCAGCGCGTCGGCGGTGTCGATACCGCCGCCGGGAAAGACATAGGCGCCGGGTGCAAAGCTGGCCGTAGACGAGCGCCGCGTCATCAGCACTTCCAAGCCGTCGGGCGTGTCGCGCAGCAAGAGTACGGTGGCCGCAGGGCGGAGGGGCGCAGCTTCACGCTGCGTATAAAGAAGTTGGGAGGCTCTGACCATGGCGCTCATTTTGCCCGTGTCAATGCTAGGTACTTTCCGCAATGGTGCGTGGACCGGTCCTTCGCCATACTTCGCCCCTCAACTCACAGGACACATTGATGACGACAACGACAACATGGCGCCTCAAAGCCACTCCCGTATTGACCGCACTGCTGTGCCTCGGCAGCGTGAGTACCTTCGCCCAGACCGCCGCAGCCCCAGGCGCTTGGCCCAGCAAGCAACCGATCAAGCTGGTCGCGGTGTTTCCGCCCGGCGGCTCGGTCGACCAGGTGGCGCGTATTTTGTCGCAGCCGCTGTCGCAGCAGCTCGGGCAAACCGTCATTGTGGACAACCGTGGTGGCGCCTCGGGCTCCATCGGTACTGCCGCTGTGGCCGCTGCACCGGCTGACGGCTACACCTTTGCGGTGGTCTTTGACACGCATGCCGTCAACCCGAGCTTGATTCACGGCCTGCCTTTTGACACCCGCAAAGACTTGGCACCTGTCATTCTCATTGGCACCTCGGCGATGGTGCTGGCGACCAACGTCGGCTCAGAATACAAAACGTTTGCAGACGTGGTGGCGGCTGCCAAGGCCAAGAAAAATGTCAGCTACGGCAGCATCGGCTCGGGCAGTTTGGGCCACTTGGCCATGTCCTTGCTCAGCAAAAATGGCAACATCGACTGGCAGCACGTGCCCTACAAAGGCGGCGGCCCTTTGATGACCGATGCCGTGGCCGGTCACGTGCCGCTGGCCATTGGTTCGGTGTTTGTGGTCAAGCCGCACATCGACAGCGGCCGCATGCGCCCGCTGGTCGTCACCACCAGCAAGCGCTCGCCCGAATTGCCGAATGTGCCAACGGTCGCCGAAAGCGGTTTTGCCGGTTTTGATGCACCGGCTTGGTGGGCGATTTTGGCCCCCGCCAAGACCCCGCCAGCGATCATCAAGCGCATGAATGAAGAAGTCGCTAAAGCCTTGAAGAATCCGGACATCGCTAAAAAGCTCAGCGCACAAGGCATCAACATCGTCGGCAGTACGCCCGAAGCCGCCAGCGTGTTCATCAACAAGCAGATCGACGTCTGGGCGAAAGTGGTGAAAGACAACGACATCAAGACGGACTGAGCGTCCGTGCGGATCAACTCCGCTCTTATTCGGGTGTCACGCCCAAGGCCACCAAGAACCGGGCGACCATGTTGTAGGTGGCGATCGCGCTGGTCAACTCCACCAACTCGGTGGTGTCGAAGTGCTCGCGCAAGCGGGCAAACAGCGCGTCGCTGACTTTCACGTCCAGCGTCATCTGCGCGGCGTACTGAATCACCAACTGCTCGACCGTACCCAGCGCAGGATGCGCCGTGGCCAGGCGGGCATCTAGCTTCACCAGTTCATTCAGCGCATCAAGTTCTGCTTGCTTGCCGCCGGCGGTCAAAAAGTCGGGCGCGTGGTGCTTGTACTCATAGACCGCCCCGGTCAGCAGCGCCACTGTGCAGATGCCGAGTTCGCGCAGCTTCCAGCTGGTCGGTAGGCCGGACCGGACCGCGCCAAGGTAGACATTCCACGCGCGGGCGAGGGGCTCGCTCCACAGCAAGGCTTTGTCCAAGTTGATCATCGTGCCGCCGCGCCGCTTCAGGATGGCGTCGACCAAATCTTGCGGTTGCGGTTTGAGTGCGGGAGTCCATTCGGGAATGCGCAGCATGTCGGTCTTTCTTCAATGGGTGAGTTAAGGCCTGCATGGTAATGGCTTTGCTTGGCCCGACGGATAATGCCGGCATGCGAATTCGATTCACCAAAATGCAGGGCGCCGGCAATGATTTCGTGGTGCTTGACGAGACAAGGCAGCCGCTCGGCCTGAGCACCGCGCAATACCGCTTTCTGGCGGACCGCCACTTTGGTGTCGGCGCCGACCAGATATTGAGCGTGCGACCCGCGCCAGTGGGTGCTGTTGGCATCGACTTTTCTTACGCGATTCACAACGCCGATGGCCAAGAGGTGGAGCACTGCGGCAACGGCGCGCGCTGCTTTGTGCGCTACGTGCGCGACCACCAATTGACAGACCGCGACACGGTGCGCGTGCAAACCATGAACCGCGTGTTGACGCTCACGCTGCAGCCCGATGGCCGGGTCAGCGTTGACATGGGCGCGCCTGAGTTCGACTTGGCCAAGGTGCCTTTTGACGCGGCTGGCTTGACACCGCGCGATGTCAACGGCTGGGCTACCTGGCCGCTGGAATTGACGGCGGACGGCCAGCGCAGCACGGTCTTCTCTGCCGTTGTATCCATGGGCAACCCGCATGCTGTGCACATTGTGGAATCGGTCGAAACAGCGCCGGTGCTGGTCTGGGGTCCACAGATTGAAAACCACCCGCGCTTTGTGCGCCGCGTCAACGCTGGCTTCATGCAAATTGTGTCCCGCAGTGAGGTGCGCTTGCGTGTCTACGAGCGCGGCGCGGGTGAAACCTTGGCTTGCGGCACAGGCGCGTGTGCGGCGGTGGTGGCGGGCATTCGGCAGGGTTTGCTGGACGCCCAAGTCGACGTGCACACGCACGGCGGTTTGCTGCACATCGAGTGGCAGGGCGCGGCAGACCGGCTCGATGCGCCGGTCTTTCTGAGTGGTCCGGCGACGCAGGTGTTTGAAGGTGAGATCGACCTGCCTGACGCACTTGCGTCTTTTAACTTGCCTCGAAACTGAGGACAATACACGCCATGAACCAGACACCTCAATCACTGCAACACCCGATCACCGAAGACGATATCGCCAATTTTTTGGCCAATACGCCCGATTTTTTTGAGCGTCACGCTGAATTACTGGCCACCGTGCAACTGTCGAGCGGCCACGGTAACCGTGCTGTCAGCCTGCAAGAGCGTCAAGCCGGCATGCTGCGCGACAAAATTCGTGGCCTCGAGTCGCGAGTTGTAGAGATGATTCGCCATGGACAAGAAAATGGCGCGATTGCCGACAAGATGCAGTCGTGGGTGGTCAAGCTTTTGATGACCCCGGCGGCCCGTGATTTGCCGCAAACCATTGTCCAGGAACTGCAAACGCAGTTTTTGATTCCGCAAGCGGCCATCAAGGTCTGGGACGTCGCGGCACCATTTTCGGATGGCGATTTTGCCGCTGGCGTCAGCGAAGACGTTCGCAGCTTTGCGGCCTCGCTAACAGCGCCTTTTTGCGGCCTCAACGTCGGGATCGAAGCCGTCAACTGGTTGCCTGACCCTGCTGCGGCTCAATCGGTGGCACTGATCGCCTTGCGCACGGGCGTTGCACCCCAAGCGTTTGGTTTGCTGGTGCTAGCGTCGCCTGATGCTGAGCGTTTCACCATTGGCATGGGCACCGACTTTTTGCAGCGCATTGGCGAGCTGGGCAGCGCTGCCTTGTCGCGTTTGCGCGGCCCGGCTGAGATGGTTGACGCTAAGCTGGACTGAGCCCGCCACAAAGTCGTCAGCTTGTTTGAACGTTCTTCAGCCATGCGCGACAACCCTTCTTCCTCTTCACCGTTAGCGTT
>CANFZL010000162.1 GCA_947451205.1 Comamonadaceae bacterium | reverse complement strand
ACTACTCCCGATGGTAGGGATGGTTCACCGTGATGCTCCAAGCGCGGTACAGCTGTTCGATGAGCAACACACGCACCATGGCGTGAGGCAGCGTCAGGTCAGACAGGCGAATGCGCTCGTGGGCGGTTTGCTTGAAGGCGGGGTCAAGACCGTCGGGGCCGCCAATGACAATCGCAACGTCATCGCCTTCGCGCTGCCAATGCCGAAGCTTGTCGGCCAAAGCAACGGTGGTGATGTTGGTGCCACGCTCGTCCAAGGCGACGATGCGCATGCCTTTGGGAATCGCAGCCTCAATCCGCGAACGCTCGGCAGCAAGCAAATTCTCAAGGGTTTTAGAGGCACGGGCTTCGGTCTTGACCGCCTTCAGCTCGACTTTGAGTTCAGGCGGGAAGCGCTTGGCGTAGTCGTCGTAAGCGGTCTGCGCCCAGTCGGGCACGCGTTGCCCGACTGCGACGATCTGCAGCCTCATGCGCTCCGGGGAGTTTTCTTGGCCGCGACCTTCTTAGCCACTGCCTTCTTGGCAGCGACCGGCTTAGCGGCGACTTTTGGAGCCACTGGCTTTTTCAATGCAGCCGTTTTGGCAGCCAAGCTTTTTGGAGCAGCCCTTTTGGCGGGTGCTGTTTTCACCGGCGCTGCGGCAACCGACTGGACCACTGATTTGGCGCGCGGCTTGGCGGTGGCTTTGGGCGCTGGCGTGTTGGTGACGATGGCCTTGACCGCCGCTTTCACGGACGGCTTAGGAGCAGCCTTGGCTGCGCCGCGCTTAGTGGGTGCTTTCTTGGCGACAGTCTTGGCGCTAACAGGTGCTGGCTCACCACTGACGCGGCCAGCTTTTCTAGCGGCATTACGCGCGACGGTACGAGCCGCTGTACGGCCGCTAGGCGCTTGCGCGACGACAGCGGCGGCTTCAGCCGCAGCCAAAGCGGCAGCGCGAGACGCTTTGACCAGAGGTGCAACCGCACCGAGCTTGAGCTTGACGGGCTTGTCGCCCCACAGCTCTTCGAGGTGGTAGTACTGGCGAATCGTCGGTTGCATGATGTGCGCCACTGCAGCACCGCAATCGACAATGATCCACTCGCCGTTTTGCTCGCCTTCAATGCGTGGTTTGCCAAAACCGGCTTCACGCACGGCATCGCGCACGCTGGCGGCCAATGCCTTGGTTTGGCGATTCGACGTGCCCGAAGCCACGATGACACGCTCAAACAAAGACGTGATGTGCTCGGTGTCGAACACCTGAATGTCTTGCGCCTTGACATCCTCCAGGCCATCGACAATGGCTCGCTGCAGTTTTTGAATGTCTTTTTTGTCGGCGCTGTGGGTGTTGTCGGTCATGCTGTGGTGCTCAAGGAGAGGTTGGGCGGGCTTGGTACAGCCCATGGAGTGAAATATAACGCGCTACTGCGTCCGGAACCAGTCCGGCGAGATCTGGCTGCGAAGTATTGAGGGGGCCGGTGTGAGAGGCAATTAGTTGGCGAATCGCCGTTGCGCTGACAGTCATGGGAGGCAGTTGCAGGTGAATGCTCTGCCGCAAAGCTGGCGTCTGCGTCAGCACATCGGCTGGCGCGCTGGCCTGCAGCGGGCGTTCCGCTACACAAACTGTAGCTCTCGAGAGTATATCCTGCCACCGGTGCCACCCCGTAAAAGCAGCCAGCTGGTCGCCTCCTATAAGCAGAAAGAACGCGGCTTCAGGATCTTCAGCCTGTAAGGCTACCAGTGTGTCAATGGTGTAGCTGTGCCCATCGCGCTTGATTTCACGCTCATCGACGCTGACCCGGTCAAGCCCCCTGAAGGCCAGTTGCGCCATCTTCAACCGATGCTCAGCGGCGCTCAAGGGCCGGTCTTTGTGCCAAGCGTAGCCGGTCGGGATGATTTTGAGTTCGTCCAACTGCAACTGATCAATGGCCGTTTGGGCCAGCGCCAAATGCGCGTTATGCGGTGGGTCGAAGGCGCCGCCAAAAACACCGACTCGCTTCAAACCCAGTTCCTTCGGACCAAGAAATCGCGCGTCAAAGCCGCCTCTGGCGACTCCTGCGGGTCTTCGCGCCGATATGACCAACTCGTCAACGGCGGCATCGACATCAAAATAGATTCGGTTCGCCCACCTGACTGCAAACCAAAATGCGTGCCGCGATCCCAGACCAAATTGAACTCGACGTAACGGCCGCGCCGATACAGCTGAAAGTCCCGTTCAGTTTGGGCGTATGGCATGTCCATGCGACGCTCAACGATGGGCAGGTAAGCCGTCAAGAAAGCGTTCGCCACACTCTGCATCATGGCAAAACTGCCCTCAAAGCCGAGTTCTTGAAAATCGTCAAAAAACACGCCGCCAATGCCACGCTGTTCTTGCCTGTGCTTCAAATAAAAGTACTCGTCGCACCAGGTTTTGAAGCGCGGGTATTTGTCCTCGCCAAACGGCATCAACGCGTCCTTGCAAACCTGATGAAAGTGCACAGCGTCTTCTTCAAAAGCATAAAAAGGCGTGAGGTCCATGCCGCCGCCAAACCAGTACACAGGCACGCCCGATGCAGGTGTGGCGGTGAGCATGCGCACATTCATGTGCACGGTCGGCACATAGGGGTTGCGCGGATGAAAAACCAGCGACACGCCCATGGCCTCAAAGGGTGCGCCAGCCAATTCAGGGCGATGCTGAGTGGCAGACGGCGGCAAGCTGGCGCCCCGCACCTGCGAGAAACCGCAACCGGCGCGCTCAAAGACCCTGCCCTGCTCCAAAATTTGCGTGATGCCGTTGCCCTGCAAGGCTTCGCCCGGGGCTTTCTCCCAAGCGTCAGAAACGAAGCTCTGGCCGTCGAGTGCGGTCACAGCCGAAGTGATGCGCTGCTGCAAGCCGAGCAAAAAAGTTCGGCCTGCGTCAGCCGATTTTTCAGGAGAAATGGTCAAGGACATGGCGGGAAGCGATCAGGATTTGATGGCCCGATAGCCAATGTCATTGCGGTACTGCGCGCCGTCAAAATGAATCTTTGAGGCGACATCGTAGGCATGTTTTTGCGCATCTTTGACAGTGGCACCCAAGGCTGTGACGCACAAGACGCGGCCGCCAGACGTCAGCGCCTCACCTTTCGCTGCGGGCACTGTCCCAGCATGAAACACCATGACGTCAGCCTCCTGCATTTTCTCTAGGGAAGGCACGCCGGTGATCAAGTCACCCTTGCGCGGGTTGAGCGGATAACCGTGTGCAGCCATGACCACGCCCAGCGCTGGCCGGGTGTCCCACTCCAACTCAACCTGATCAAGTTGGCCCGATGTGGCCGCCATCATCACGTCGTACAAATCTGTCTTCAGGCGCATCATGATCGGCTGCGTTTCGGGGTCGCCCATGCGGCAGTTGAACTCCAACGTTTTTGGGTGACCTTCAGCGTCAATCATCAGCCCGGCATACAAAAATCCGGTGAAGACAATGCCGTCTTGCGCCATGCCCTTGATGGTCGGCATGATGATCTCGCGCATGGCGCGCGCATGAATTTGCGGCGTCACCACGGGTGCGGGCGAGTAAGCGCCCATGCCGCCGGTGTTGGGGCCGGCGTCTCCGTCGAGCAGACGTTTGTGGTCTTGGCTGGTGGCCAGCGGCGTGACATTTTTACCGTCGCACATGACGATAAAACTGGCTTCTTCGCCCTGCAAAAATTCTTCAATCACCACGCGGGCGCCGCCTGCGTTGTGCGTCACACCCAGCGGGTTGAAGCTGGCGTCCGGCGCGAGCATGAAATCAATCGCCTCGTGCGCCTCTTGCAGCGACATCGCCACCACAACGCCCTTGCCGGCAGCCAGACCATCAGCTTTGACCACGATGGGCGCGCCCTTTTTGTCGATGTACGCGTGCGCAGCGACCGGGTCTGAAAAAGTTTCGTACTCAGCCGTGGGAATGCCGTGGCGCTTCATGAAGGCCTTGGAGAAAGCCTTTGAGCTTTCGAGTTGCGCGGCAGCTTGGGTTGGGCCAAACACACGCAAGCCGTGGGCGCGAAAGTCATCAACGATACCAGCGGCCAGCGGCTGCTCGGGGCCGACCACCGTCAAGACGATTTTTTCAGCCAAGGCCCATTCGCGCAGCGCCTTGATGTCCGTGATGGGGATGTTTTCAAGACGCGAATCAAGCGCCGTTCCGCCATTACCAGGCGCCACATACACCGCTTGCAACTTGGTGGACTGCGCCAGCTTCCAAGCCAAGGCGTGCTCACGACCACCACTACCAACAACCAATACTTTCATGAGACTACTTTCATGCCGGAGCTTTTAATTATTAAATTCAGGGAGCGGTTTAAAGCGACAGCGCCGCGTTGTGGAAGACAGCTTGGGTATCGTCCAAGTCTTCCAAAATGTCGAGCAGCTTTTGCATTTTTTGCGCGTCATCGCCACTCAGCTCAATGCTGTTTTCGGCGCGCATGGTGACTTCGGCCACCTCGGCCGTCAAACCCGCAGCCTCAAGAGCGTTTTTGATCTTTTCAAAATCGGTGTACGGCGTCAGCACCTCAATGGCACCGTCATCATCGGTGATCACATCGTCAGCGCCGGCGTCCAGTGCCAGTTCCATGACTTTGTCTTCGCTCACGCCGGGCGCGTAAATCAGCTGGCCGCAGTGTTTGAACTGGAACGCCACCGAGCCTTCGGTGCCCATGTTGCCGCCGTGTTTTGAAAAGGCATGTCGCACTTCGGCCACGGTACGCACCTTGTTGTCGGTCATGCAGTCGATGATGATGGCCGCGCCGCCGATGCCATAGCCTTCATAGCGTACTTCCTCGTAATGCACGCCTTCAAGGCTGCCGGTGGCCTTGGCAATGCCGTACTTGACGTTTTCGCTCGGCATGTTGGCGGCCTTGGCCTTGTCGACGGCCAGTCGCAGCCGTGGATTCGTGCCCAAGTCACCACCGCCCATGCGGGCCGCAACCATGATTTCACGCATCACACGGGTCCAGACGCGCTGACGCTTTTCATCCTGGCGACCCTTGCGGTGTTGAATATTCGCCCATTTACTGTGTCCGGCCACGAAGAATCCTTCTGAAATGGATGAATTGATTTAATCTAGTGCTGCATTTTACTTTTCGCCTGAGGCAGCGCTCAAACACGACAGCATTTCAGCCGAAACACAGGAAACTCACTTTATGAATGCGCACTTCACAACCGACTTGAGCCCAACATCCAACAGCACAATCAGCGCCCCAGTGACGCTGATTGACCATCCGCTGGTGCAGCACAAGCTCAGCTTGATGCGCAGCAAAGACGCCAGCACCAGCACTTTCCGCACCCTGCTGAACGAGCTCAGCATGCTGATGGCCTACGAGGTCACCCGCGACATGACTATGCAAACGGTTGAGATTGAAACCCCGCTGGAAACCATGCAAGCCAAGGTCATCGACGGCAAGAAGCTGGTCTTTGTGTCGATCTTGCGGGCTGGTAATGGCATTTTGGAAGGCATGTTAAGCGTGGTGCCGAGTGCCCGCGTGGGTCATGTCGGCCTGTACCGAGACGCGGCTACGCTGGAGGCGGTGGAGTATTACTTCAAGATGCCGCAAGACATGCAAGAGCGCGACATCATCGTTGTCGACCCGATGCTGGCCACCGGCAACTCAGCCATTGCCGCCATCGATAGGCTGAAAAAACTCAATCCCAAATCCATCAAGTTTGTCTGCCTGCTGACCTGCCCCGAAGGCATCTCTGCACTGCAGGCTGCGCACCCAGATGTGCCGATTTTCACCGCCGCCATCGACCGCCAACTGAATGACCACGGCTACATCTTGCCGGGCTTAGGGGATGCTGGCGATCGGATTTTTGGCACACGTTAGTTGCGCTAGATCATGCTCATCAATGCTTGATTCTGGGAAAATAGCTCATTCCAATAACCGACACCAACGCCTCGCATGGCGTCCTTGAATTCGATATGTCTGACTTTCTCACCGCCGCTCTGTATAAATTTGTCGACCTGCCGGACTTTGCTGAGTTGCAAGCGCCGTTGCAAGCCTTTTGT